>NZ_JAJTDH010000036.1:0-59774 GCF_021300285.1 Microcystis sp. 49638_E5
ACTATTAAGTTCTATACCTGAGATTAAGGGATGGATTAGTCCTCGGTTAAAGATCAGATTTGAATTGAGAGGAGATGAGTTAGAAATTTATGGTTTAGATGGTCAGAAATTTTTAAGTTCTATCGAGTTATCTCAAAGGTTAGAACAAGAGCGTCTTAAAGCTGAAGAAGCGAGTTTACAGTTAGAACAAGCAAGTTTACAATTAGAACAAGAGCGTCTTAAAGCTGAAGAAGCAAGTTTACAATTAGAACAAGAGCGTCTTAAAGCTGAAGAAGCAAGTTTACAATTAGAACAAGAACGTCTTAAAGCTGAACGTTTAGCTGAATATATCCGTTCTCTGGGAATTGATCCCGATACTTTATGAATATTTCAAGGAGGATAAATTATGACCTTTACACCAGCTATTGATCCAGATATTGAATACCCCGATAGTGACGGTAAACCCATGGCCGATAATACCGAACAATACGAATGGATCGTTAAAATCAAAGAAAATCTTGAGATTCTCTTTGCTAATTCTCCTAACGTTTTTATTGCGGGGGATCTGCTCTGGTATCCCGTCCAAGATAAGAAAATTACTGGACCAGTTGCTCCCGATGTTATGGTAGTATTTGGTCGTCCGAAAGGAAGACGGGGTTCCTATAAACAATGGCAAGAAGATAACATCGCTCCTCAAGTGGTTTTTGAAATTCTCTCCCCCTCTAATAGTTTAGAAGAAATGGAGCGAAAACTACTCTTTTATCAACGTTATGGAGTGGAAGAATACTATCTCTATGATCCAGATTCTCATAATTTTCAGGGATGGTGGAGACAGGAAGGACTATTAAGTTCTATACCTGAGATTAAGGGATGGATTAGTCCTCGGTTAAAGATCAGATTTGAATTGAGAGGAGATGAGTTAGAAATTTATGGTTTAGATGGTCAGAAATTTTTCCCGATACTTTATAATGACATAATTGATGGGTTGTGACGAATACTAACTAACTGGTTAACTGCCTAAGTTATCGTCATTGAACCTAGCCTAGGGCTATACTTAACTATGTAATCAGTAAAAAGAACAAATCTATGAAAGCTTGGGCAAAATCTTTAGAAAAACCAGCAGTGGAATTTTCTGAAACGCAATTAACCTTATTATCGGGGAAAATTCCCGAGGGATTGCGGGGGAGTCTCTATCGCAATGGTCCGGGGAGATTAGAAAGAGGTAAGCAAAAAGTTGGTCATTGGTTTGACGGAGATGGGGCAGTTTTAGCTGTACATTTTCATGATAAGGGAGCCAGTGCCACCTATCGTTATGTTCAGACTGCTGGTTATCAGCAAGAAAGCGCCGCTAATCAATATTTATTTCCTAATTATGGCATGAATGCCCCCGGCTTCTTTTGGAATAATTGGGGAAAAGAGGTAAAAAATGCCGCTAATACCTCGGTGTTAGCTTTACCCGATAAATTATTAGCTCTCTGGGAAGGGGGTTTTCCCCATAAATTAGATTTACAATCTTTAGAAACCCTAGGTTTAGATAATTTATCTAGCTTACAAGCAAAGGAAACTTTTTCCGCTCATCCTAAAGTAGATTTGTCCAGAGGAGAGATTTTTAATTTCGGGGTGACAATCAGTGCTAAAGTTAGCTTAAATCTCTATAAGTCTGACTCCACTGGTCAAATTATCCACAAAAAAACTTTTGATTTAGATAGATTGTCGCTGCTGCATGACTTTGTTTTAGCAGGACAGTATATCGTCTTTTTCATCCCACCGATAAAAGCGGATAAGTTATCGATACTGTTGGGATTTAAAACTTTTAGTGATGCCATTCAGTGGCAGCCAGAATTAGGAACAAGAATACTAATTTTTGAGCGAGATTCTCTACAGTTAGTCAGTGAAAGTGTTACAGATTCATGGTTTCAATGGCACTTTGCTAATGGTTGTGTAAATGACCAAGGCAATCTTGAAATTGTTTTTGTCCGTTATGATGACTTTAAGACTAATCAATTTTTAAAAGAAGTTGCCACGGGTGAAACCGAAACCTTAGCCATTGGAAAATTGGCAAGTATTACCATTAATCCCCTATCAGCAAAGGTAATTAATCAGGAAATTCTCTCGGATTTAAGCTGTGATTTTCCAGTGGTTTCCCCGCAACTGGTGGGACAAAAATGGCAAAATACTTTTTTAGCTGTCCATCGTCCCGATAGCGATATTCGTCGGGAAATTATCGGACTTCCCGCTTGTTATAATCACTCCACAGGTAAGTTAACTATTGCCTATCTGGAAAATAACTGTTATGGTACTGAACCGATTTTTGTCTGCGATGGTTTATCTCCAGAGACAGGATGGTTAATCGTCGTAGTTTACGACGGCAATAATCACAGCAGCCAAGTGAGAATCTATGATAGTCAGCAGCTAGAAAAAGAACCCCTTTGTTGTCTGCAATTACCCAGTGTTATCCCTCCGGGGTTTCACGGTACTTGGCAAGAAAAATCAGAAAAAGGCGCTATTTAGAAAACGGGTTTCTTAATTAGAAAACGGGTTTCTTTGAGAAACCCATTTTCTGGACTTGTGAGAGAGAAGCTTTATTCGACTTCTCAACGGTTGAAGATTTAATCAATTGGTTAAATACTTTAACTGCCTAGTTTTGACGTTAGTGATCGCCTTTTGTCCATCACCCGCTAAAATTGTCATAATGAAACAAACAACCGCTAATTATGATGAACCCTGGAAAGAAGCTTTAACCGAGTATTTTGAGGCGTTTTTACATTTCTTCTTTCCTGAAGTTCACCAACTAATCAGTTATCAGTTATCAGTTATCAGTTATCAGTTATCAGTTATCAGTTATCAGTGACTAATTGGAAGCAAGTAGCAATCCCTTTGCTATAATCGTCATGGCACACCTGAAAACAAAAGCGACTACTGGGAAGCTGCCAGAACGGGAACAGTGGAAGTGGAGGTTAATCAGGGGATTATATGAAAAGGAGTTCGAGAGAGAACAGATAATTAAACTGTTTGAAATCATCGACAATATGATGACTTTATCCTCTGAATTGCAGTCAAGTTTAGAGAGTAAAATCAAACAATTTGAGGAGGAAAGAACCATGCCTTTAGTAAGTAATATGGAGTTACGAGGGATAGAACGCGGTAAGGAAATAGGCAAGGAAATTGGCAAGGAAATTGGTAAGGAAATTGGTAAGGAAATAGGCAAGGAAATTGGGTTCTTCGTTACTTGGTATGGTTCGATAGGGGGTATAAATCGACTAAATCCTTATCTGGCAATAGATTTAATTGATTAGTTCGCTCTAGATCGAAAACAATTGGCAAAAATCGCAGCAACGCCTGTCTCTATAAGGGTTTTATTCCTTACAATCCCGTCCATTGCATAAGACAAACCGAAGAACCGGAAATTGGTGCGTTAGAAAAAAGCCGTGATGACATAAAAACAGTTTTAACTGTGCGGTTTGGAGAGATTTCTTCAGAAATTGAAGAGATAATCGGCAAAATCACTAACCCTACTATCTTAGAAGAGCTACTAAAATTAGCAACGCCTATTTAGAAACCCGTTTTCTTGTATAAATGTTAATTTTTGTCATAGCACCCTTGAAAGATTGGCGATTTTTTGCATAAAATAGCACCAGTCGTCTTTTGCGTTCAATGTCATGACTTCTACCCTGTTGCCGAGCCTTCCTGCTGTTTACGATATTTTGTTCGATTTCGCTCAATCTGATGGTTTTTGGGCAAATTTAGAAACTGCTTTTGGCACAAGTTATGATGTGGTTAAAGCGACGCAATTACGACAGCAGTGGCAAAGTCGAGATTTTAGTCAACTTCCCCCTATTACAGTTAAAAACCTTGGCAATTCAGGGATTTTCGGCGCATATTCCAGCAGTATTAATAAGATTTATATTTCTCAAGCGCTGATTGATTCGGGGGACGCTACCACCCTCAAAGCGGTGTTATTAGAAGAAATTGGGCATTTTATCGACGCGCAAATCAACAGCAGCGATACGCCGGGGGATGAGGGGCAGTTATTTTCGGCGTTGGTGCGGGGAGAAGTGCTGACAGAGGAGCAAATCGCGGCGATACGAGAGGAAAATGACGCGGCGACTATTACCGTTGATGGGCAAGCGATTAGTGTGGAAATGGCCTTTGGTACCCCTACTAACTTTTCTGTGGGGACCAGTCCCGTTTCCGTGACGGTAGGAGACTTCAACGGCGACGGCAAATCCGATTTGGCTGTGGCGAACTATAATAGCAACAACGTCTCGGTGCTATTAGGAACCGGCACGGGCAGTTTTGGTGCCGCCACTAACTTTACTGTGGGGAATGGTCCCGCTTCCGTGACGGTAGGGGACTTCAACGGCGACGGCAAATCCGATTTGGCAACGGCGAACCTTAACAGCAACAACGTCTCAGTGCTATTAGGAACTGGTACGGGCAGTTTCGGTACTGCCACTAACTTTTCTGTGGGGATTAATCCCCGTTCCGTGACGGTAGGGGACTTCAACGGCGACGGCAAATCCGATTTGGCTGTGGCGAACCGTTACGGCAACAACGTCTCGGTGCTATTAGGAACCGGCACGGGCAGTTTTGGCACTGCCACTAACTTTACCGTGGGGAGTTATCCCTGGTCCGTGACGGTAGGGGACTTCAACGGCGACGGCAAATCCGATTTGGCTGTGGCGAACATTGTTAGCAGCAACGTCTCGGTGCTATTAGGAACCGGCACGGGCAGTTTTGGTGCCGCCACTAACTTTACTGTGGGGAGTAGTCCCTATTCCGTGGCAGTAGGGGACTTCAACGGCGACGGCAAATCCGATTTGGCAACGGCGAACTTTAACAGCAACGTCTCGGTGCTATTAGGAACCGGCACAGGCAGTTTTGGTGCCGCCACTAACTTTACTGTGGGGACTGCTCCCCGTTCCGTGACGGTAGGGGACTTCAACGGCGACGGCAAATCCGATTTGGCTGTGGCGAACGCTAACAGCAGCAATGTCTCGGTGCTATTAGGAACCGGCACAGGCAGTTTTGGTGCCGCCACTAACTTTACTGTGGGGAATGGTCCCATTTCCGTGAGAGTAGGGGACTTTAACGGCGACGGCAAATCCGATTTGGCTACGACGAACGGTTCGGGCTACAACGTCTCAGTCATCCTCAATACCACCCCGAAAATCACCATCGCCCCCGGCACCAACCCCGTAGAAGGGGGAACCGTCGGCACCTTTATCATCAGCCTAGACACCCCCGCGCCCACGGGTGGGACAGTGGTCAACTTCAACACCACCGGCAGTACCGCCACCATTCTCGCCGACTATTCCCTCACTGCTGGCACAAATATCACCGCAGTAACCGCCAACACCTTCACCATCGCCGCCGGGGCCACCACCGCCACCCTCAACGTGGTCGCCCTATCCGATGCAGTAAATGACCCCAACGAAACCGTCAAAGTCAACCTGACATCGGGGGGAGACTACATTCTGGGTTACAACCCTAGCGCAAGCTTTACCCCCCCCACTAACTTTGCTGCGGGGAGTAGTCCCATTTCCGTGACTGTAGGGGACTTCAACGGCGACGGCAAATCCGATTTGGCTGTGGCGAACCGTGGCAGCAACAACGTCTCGGTACTATTAGGAACCGGCACGGGCAGTTTTGGTGCTGCCACTAACTTTTCCGTGGGGAATGCTCCCTCTTCCGTGACGGTAGGGGACTTCAACGGCGACGGCAAATCCGATTTGGCTGTGGCGAACCGTTACGGCAACAATGTCTCGGTGCTATTAGGAACCGGTACGGGCAGTTTTGGCACTGCCACTAACTTTTCCGTGGGGATTTTTCCCGTGTCCGTGACAGTAGGGGACTTCAACGGCGACGGCAAATCCGATTTGGCTACGGCGAACGGTAGCAGCAACAACGTCTCAGTGCGATTAGGAACCGGCGCGGGCAGTTTTGGCACCGCCACTAACTTTTCCGTGGGGACTGGTCCCGCTTCCGTGACGGTAGGAGACTTCAACGGCGACGGCAAATCCGATTTGGCTGTGGCGAACGCTAACAGCAGCAACGTCTCGGTGTTATTAGGAACCGGCACGGGCAGTTTTGGACCCGCCACTAACTTTACTGTGGGGAGTTTTCCCTATTCCGTGACGGTAGGAGACTTCAACGGCGACGGCAAATCCGATTTGGCTGTGGCGAACGCTGGCAGCAGCAACGTCTCAGTGCTATTAGGAACCGGCACGGGTAGTTTTGGCACCGCCACTAACTTTACTGTGGGGACTGTTCCCCGTTCCGTGACAGTAGGGGACTTCAACGGCGACGGCAAATCCGATTTGGCTGTGGCGAACGGTAGCAACAACAACGTCTCAGTGCTATTAGGAACTGGCACGGGCAGTTTTGGACCCGCCACTAACTTTACTGTGGGGAGTAGTCCCCGTTCCGTGGCAGTAGGGGACTTCAACGGCGACGGCAAATCCGATTTGGCAACGGCGAACTATAACGGAGGCAACGTCTCAGTCTTCCTCAATGCTGACCCCACCGCCACCGTCACCATTACCGATGTTTCTCAACCCCCAATTTCTCTTACTATCAACGATGTAACCGTTACCGAAGGCAATAGCGGCACCACTAACGCGGTCTTTACCGTTAGCCTTTCTAGTGCCGCCAGTACCGTTGTTAGCGTCAATTATGCCACCGCCAACGGTACAGCTACAGCAGGAACCGATTACACAGCCCTTCCTCCCACCACCTTAACCTTCAATCCGGGAGAAACTTCTAAAACGATTACAGTTCCAGTCAATGGCGATAACCAAGTTGAACTCAATGAGACATTTTTCCTCAATCTCAGCAATTTACAAGCCAATGGCAGTAATGTCATCTTAGCTGATAATCAAGGTCAAGGTACGATTACCAATGATGACAGCGCATCGATTGCGATTAGTGATGTCACAATTACCGAAGGAAATAGTGGGACAACTAATGCAGTATTTACTGTCACTCTTTCTAATGCAGTTGATACAGCAGTAACGGTTAATTACGCCACAGCCAATGGAACCGCTACCACAACAGATAACGATTATACGGCGATTGCTGCTACTCCCTTAATCTTCAATGCTGGTGAGACTTCTAAGACGATTACTGTAGCTGTTAATGGCGATAACCAAGTTGAAAGTAACGAGACTTTCTTCGTTAATCTGAGTAATTTACAAACCAATGGTCGTAACGTCACCTTAGCCGATAATCAGGGACAGGGAACAATTCTCAATGACGATACCAGTGTGACTCTTGCGGTTTCTCCTAGTAGTGTTACTGAAGACGGGACAAGTAATCTCATCTACACCTTTACCCGTAGTGGAGTAACAAGTAATGCTTTAACGGTTAACTATAGTATTGGTGGGACAGCAACTAATGGAACCGATTACGCTTCGATTCCCACAGGTGTAACCTTTGCGGCTAATTTAGCGACTGCGACTGTAACAATTAACCCCACTGCTGACACAATAGTAGAAAGTAACGAAACTGTTATTTTAACCCTTGCTGCGGGGACAGGTTATACGATAGGTACGACTACTCCAGTTACGGGAACAATTAATAATGATGATACCAGTGTCACCTCGCAACTCTCCATCAATGACATCACCGTAGTGGAAGGTAAAGATAATAATGCCATCCTCACCGTCACAGTTGATAATCCCAATTCACAACCAATTACCTTCAACTATACCACTGCACCCATTAACGCTACCGCTAATGTAGATTACACTAGCAAAACTGGAACTATCACCATTGCTGCTAATACTTCTACTGCTACTATTAGCATTCCCATCCTCAATGATAACCTCAATGAACCTGATGAAGTCTTCACCGTCACCCTCTCCAATCCGGTTAATGCTACCATCAATCCCGACGAAGCAATTGGACAGGTAATTATTACTGACACCCTACAAAGCGCAATTACTCGCACTTTACCCAACAATGTGGAAAACCTCAGACTAATTGGCACTAATAATATTAATGGTACAGGTAACGCTGGTAACAATAATATCACCGGAAATAGTGGTATTAATCAAATCAATGGAGGTGCGGGAATTGATACTTTAACCGGTGGTTTAGGTGCAGATACTTTCATCTTCCAATTTGGTCAATCTACCATATCCGCAAGCGATCGTATCACAGATTTTGCCATCAATAGTGATAAAATCGACTTATTAACTCAAGGTGGAACTGCCACGAGTGCGCCTAGCAATTTCAGTCGTGCTGCTAATAGCACTGTCACCACTTTACAGAATTTAGTCAATCAAGTATTTACTGATGCCAATGGAGCCACTACAGGTAATCAAGAATTAGCGGTTAATAGTGCCGCCTTAGTGCAAGTAACAACTGGTGCAATAGCTGGAACTTACCTCGTTATTAATGATAGCACGGCTGGCTTCCAATCCAGTAATGATTTATTAATAAATATCACTGGATTTACTGGTACTTTACCAGCTTTAGGGAGCATTCCAGTGGGTAATTTCTTTGTTTAATTAAGTAGGCGTAGGGTGCGTTAGGCGGCTAACAATTCCGTCAAAAAACCAAAATTAACAAGCCGCCGTAACGCACCACCTCTATCATTAAATTGGTGCGTTACGCTATCGCTAACACACCCTACTGGCTGAGGACATCAATCATGGGAAGAGGTCGCAGTTGAAACAATCCAGTTTAAACAATCCAGTAGGGTGCGTATTTGCGGCTAACAATTCGGTCAAAAAACCAAAATTAACAATCCGCCGTAACGCACCACCTCTATCATTAAATTGGTGCGTTATGCTATCGCGCTTCACACCCTACTGGCTGCACAATTGCTTGCTCTACTTGATTGAGGTAATCAGATAAAAGTTTAAGCAGCATGATTTAATATTTGTTCTAATTCTTGACGCAAAGCAAGGTAATGACGATAATCGTTTGCCCATTCTATAAATATTATATCATCTGATAATGTTCCCTGATTGTATTGGTTATAAAAATCTTCGGAATCCATTTTATGTTGGTTCTCATAAACGCTAAGTCGCTTGGCAACAGCAATCAAAGCATCTAAAGATGATGTATATTGAATGGTCTGTTTACGCATTTTTCTTTTACTCCAAAATAGGGTTTGCTGAATAAATTTGAAATGTAGGCAAAGTAAAGGTTTTGGGGCTTTACGAGCGAAACAGGTGCAAGATTTTGAGAGAATCGTCGTTCAAAACCTTGCGTCTTCATCGGCCCGCGTCCTGTAGGGGCGAAGCATTCGGACAATAACCTATCGGTGAAAAGGTAGAATTCGGTCAAAAAACCAAAATTAACAAGCCGCCGTAACGCACCACCTCTATTATTAAATTGGTGCGTTACGCTATCGCTAACACACCCTACTGGCTAATCTTTGTGTCTTTGTGGTTATGATGAATCAATCAACTCCCAATACTAATCAATCTATCCCCGTAGAGATAATTGCTTCCCGTAATTTCATTGATTGGTTAGAGTCTCAGCAGATTAGTCTGGCTTTTACTACCTATCAAAGTTCTCGACTGATGTTTTTAGGAGTTAACCCCCACAGGGGGATGTCGGGATTTGAGCGGATATTTGACCGCGCCATGGGTTTATATGCTACCCCAGAAAGGATTTATCTTAGTTCCCGCTATCAAATCTGGCAACTAGATAATGTGTTATCATCCGAACAACTTTATGATGGTTACGATAAACTTTATATCCCCCGCATTAGTTATACTACTGGGGATTTAGATATTCACGATTTGGCAATAGAGAATCTCTCTGAAAGAATTATATTTATCAGTACGATGTTAAATTGTCTGGCGACAGTCAGCGATCGCCATAGTTGTATTCCCCTATGGAAACCGTCGTTTATTTCCGCTTTAGTCAATGAAGATCGTTGTCATCTCAATGGTTTAGCTTTGGTAGATGGGAAGGCGCGTTATGTTACCGCTTGTAGTCAATCAGATGTGGTGGATGGGTGGAGAGACAGAAGACAAACTGGCGGTTGTGTCATTGATATTCAGTCTAATGAAGTGATTGCTACTGGTTTATCTATGCCTCATTCTCCCCGATTTTATCAGGGTAAGTTATGGTTATTAAATGCGGGTACGGGTTACTTTGGTTATATTGATCAAGACAAAGGCATTTTTGAGCCTGTTACTTTTTGTCCTGGTTTTCTGCGCGGTTTAGCATTTGTCGGAAATTATGCCATTGTTGGATTATCTAAAAGTCGTGGGGTAGATAAGACTTTTTCGGGGTTAATCTTAGATGATAATTTAATGGCTAAAGAAGCAGATCCTCGCTGTGGTCTGCTAATTATTGACTTGAAAACAGGTGAAGTTGTTCACTGGATACGCTTAGAAGGTGAAGTGACTGAACTTTATGATATACAAGTCTTAGAAGGAGTTAAACGTCCCCAAGCTTTAGGATTCCAAAATGATGACATCAGTAAAATTATTACTCTTGATCCTATTTCTCCTTTATTTGGAGGAAATCTAGCAAATAATCAGCCTGATACTTCGCCAGCAGATACCCTTTATCAGCAAGCATACACCTTGCAAAAACAGGTTAAGCTTGAAGAAGCGATCGCTCTCTATCAACAATTAATTAATCAACATCCTCAATATGCAGCTGCTTGGCATCAGTTGGGGGTAATCATGGATAGTTTAGGACAAATTGATCAAGCTATTTTGGCTTACAAGCAAGCTTTATTGATTAATCCTAATTATGCAGAAGCTCACAATAATTTAGGAATAATAGCAGTTAGCAAGGGAGATTTAGACGAGGCGATTATTTGCTTTAACCACGCTATTTGTGGCAATCAAAACTATGCTTTTGCTGATAATAATTTAGGTTTAGTCTTACAAATGCAGGATAAGTTAGGGGATGCTGCGGTCAATTTTCAAGAAGCAATCAGGAAAAACCCTAATTATCCAGAGGCACGCTTGAATTTAGGCAATGTGTTACAACTACAGGGAAAAATTGAAGAAGCGATCGCTTATTTTCAAACAGCAATTAAACTTAATCCTAAGTATATTAAAGCTTATAATAGTTTGGCTTTAGCATTAGGAAGACAGGACAAAGTAGAAGCAGCTATGAGCGTATTTAAGCAAGCTTTAGCTATTCAACCTAATTCCCCAGAGGCTTTTGCTTGCTTATTTTCCATGAAGGAAATGACTTGTAATTGGGACACAAGAGAGTCTGATTTAATTCAACTTTGGCAATTAACCGAAAACCAGTTACAAGAGAGAAAACCTACCGCAGTAACTCCCTTTGATACCTTATATAAACCTTGGTCTGCTAGTCAACAGTTGAAAGTAGCTTGTAACTATGCTCAAGAGGTTAAAAGACAATTAGCCTTAGTTACTAAACCACTCAATTTTAACCATTCACGCACCCGATCTGGACGATTAAAAATAGGTTATTTATGCCATGATTTTCGTAACCATCCCACCAGTCATTTGATGCAAAGTGTCTTTGGTTTACATGATCGCAATAACTTTGAAATAATTGCCTATTCCTATGGTCCTGATGATGGTAGTGAGTATCGTCGTCGCATTGCTAATGATTGCGATCGCTTTTATGATATTGCTACTTTATCAATTACGGAATCTGCACAACGGATTTTTGATGATGGGGTGCATATTTTAGTAGATTTGATGGGATATATTGATAAAGCGCGGACGCAAATATTGGCTTTAAAACCTGCACCGATTCAAGTTAATTATTTGGTTTATCCGGGGACAATGGGAGCAGATTTTATCGACTATATTATTGGTGATGGCATAGTTACACCACCAGAGTCTGCTGATAATTTTAGTGAAAAATTGGTGATTTTACCGGATAGTTATCAGGCTAATGATTATCAACAAATTATATCATCTAAACCTGTTACTCGTTCCCATTATGGTCTTCCTGAATCGGGTTTTGTCTTTTGTTGTTTCAACCACACCTATAAAATTGAGCCGCAAATATTCACTGTATGGATGCAAATTTTGGCTAATGTTCCAGGTAGTGTGTTATGGTTATTTTCGAGAGTAGCTGAAGCTGAAGCAAATCTACGTCGGGAAGCACAAGCGCGAGGAATTGAGGGCGATCGCTTAATTTTTGCCCATCTCCAACCTAAGCCGGAACATTTGGCGCGGCATCAACTAGCTGATTTATTTCTTGATACTTTATACTATAATGCTCATACTACTGGGAGTGATGCTTTATGGGCAGGTTTACCGATTATAACTTGTCCAGGTGCAACTTTTCCTTCCCGTGTTGGTGCTAGTTTACTGACAGCTATTGGCCTACCTGAATTAATTACTAAGAATTTAGAGGAGTATAAAAATTTAGCGATTAATTTAGCAAGATCTCCTGATAAATTGCACGAAATTAAACAGAAACTAGCCCAAAATCGTCTGACTTATCCGTTATTTGATACCCTTCTTTTTACCCGCAATTTAGAACAAGCTTATCGGACAATGTGGGATATTTATGCTGCGGGAAAATCACCAGAGATGATCAGGATAGCCAATTGATCACTGGAATTATCAGGGTAAGCGCATCTTAACAATCCTTGACAAAATCAACTTTATCCCTCCGGGGTTTCACGTTACTTGGCCAGAAAAATTAGAAAAAGTATCGGTGTTTTTTTGAGTAATTAAAGCTTATTTTCATAGATTAAATTTACTTGACAAAATGACTGATATATGTTAACAAATTAAGTCCTAAAATTGAATTACCTTGCTCATTTAACAGGGGACTATAACAAGCGATCGCTCCCTGTTCCGGTACAATTGATAACAAAGCTCCACTAACTCCCGATTTAGTGGGAAAACCTACCTCAAGGGCGAATTGTTGGGAAGCTTCATAGAGTCCACAATTAGTCATAATTTCTAGAATAATTTCGCCAAAAGGAGCAGCTAAAATCAACTTACCTAAATTAGCAAGATCTGCAATTTTTCCAGACAAACAACAGATTCGATTGTAGGTTTCTAGGGCTAAATAACGATGATTGATATAACTGTTTTTTTCTAATTCTAAGCTTAAAGCTTGATTGTGGGTATTAGGATAGGAGTGAACAGAAGCAAGCACAGAGCGATCAAGAAATAATTGACAATTACCCATTTCATTTAACCATAAAAGCAAATTTTCACAGCGAGATTCTGGCGTTTCTCCTGCTAATAAATCCGCTAATGCGATCGCACCACTGTTAATCATTGGATTACGGGGAAAACCGCAATCCTCTTGCAGTTGAGTTAAAGAATTAAAAGGATAACTAGAAGCTTGTTTTCCTACGCGACGAAAAACAGCATCTTCCCCTAAATGAGTTAAAAGATATAATAACAAAAAAGGTTTAATCACACTCATCAAAGGAAAAGTTACAGTTTCATCTCCCCAAGACAAAATCTCCCCCTCAAGACAGTGAATCTGAAGAGCGAAAACATCGGGATGAACTTGGTTCAAAACCGGAATATAATAGGGAGTCTGACCCTTGATATCCGATAAATGCACTTCCCCGATCCAAGTTTGTATATCTTCCACCCTTAATCTAGCTAATCGGTTCATTTTTTTAATCCATGTACTCAGTCAAAGAAGCAGAATCTATAATTTTAACTCAAATTCAACCCCGACAAGAAACCGAAAAAGTTTCTCTAGAGGCAGCTTTTGGGCGCATTTTAGCCGAAGATATCAGCAGTGATTTAGACTTTCCCTACTGGGATAATTCCGCAATGGATGGCTATGCTGTCCGCTACGAAGATGTCAAAGACACTAACCCAGAAAATCCCGTTACTTTAAAGATTATCGCCGAAATTCCCGCCGGCAAAGCCCCCGAAAAAATTATTCAACCAGGAGAAACAGCCCGAATATTTACAGGAGCGATGTTACCCGCCGGCAGTGATACGATTATCATGCAGGAAAATACTAACAAAAAAGGGGAGCGAGTGGCGATTCTTATCCCTCCCGAAAAAATAGGTCTTTTCGTGCGTCAACGTGGCACATTCTATCAAGCAGGAAATACCTTATTAAAAGCCGGTATTGCCCTTAATTCTCCAGAAATAGCAGTTTTAGCCACGGCACAAGCTACCGAATTAACAGTTTTTTCCCGTCCGAAAGTGGCAATTTTCTCCACGGGAGATGAATTAATTAATCCCGATGAAACCCTCCAAAAAGGTCAAATTATTGACTCAAATCGCTACGCTTTAACCGCATTTGTCGCCAGTTTAGGGGCAATTCCCAGACCTTTAGGTATAATCAAAGATAATCCCGATCTTCTCAGAGAAACTATCAGAAAAGCCATTAATTCTAGTGCTATCGTCCTTTCCACCGGAGGTGTTTCTGTAGGAGATTATGATTATATCGAGGGAATTTTAGGGGAATTAGGAGGAAAAATTCTGATTCGCAGCGTTGCTATTCAACCGGGTAAACCCCTAACCTTTGCTACTTTTCCTAACGGTTGTGTTTACTTTGGTATCCCCGGTAATCCCGTCTCTGCTTTAGTTTCCTGTTGGCGCTTCGTACAAATGGCCATTAAAAAATTATCAGGATTGACAGATTATCAGAACAAATTTCTGCGAGTTATCACCCGCGATACTCTCAAATCTAAGGGACAAAGGGAAGTTTATCTCTGGGGAAAAATAGAAATTATCGAGGGAGTTTATCAATTTCAACTCGCTTCCGGACAACACAATTCGGCTAATTTAATTAATTTAGCGGGTACTAATGCTTTAGCCATAATTCCCCAGGGTAAAACTACTATACAAGCAGGAGAAACAGTAGAAGTTATGATAGTTTCTTGAAAAAATACCTAACCAAATTTTTGGCTAGGCAGCTGGTTATAATTAAATTGAAGATAGATTTTGGGTGTCGATCCCCCCTTAATCCCCCCTTGATAAGGGGGGTGTCTGATGGTTTTTAACACCTAACTACTTAGGTATCCATCAATTTACTTCATCGAAAATATTGCCAGATAATTTAACCAACACCAATTAATGAACCCTGCAATTTAACATCGTCGCTACTATTGTATATATCAGCTAATTGACTAATATTTTCTAACTCAATTGCGGGAGTAGTTCGTTTAATTAAACCAGTTAAAACTTTACCCGGACCGACTTCGATCGCTTTTTCCACACCCACATTTGGCAATTTTAACATAATTTCTCGCCAGCGAACCGAGCTAGTCATCTGCTGGATCAGATATATTTTTAATTCCTCCGCATCGGTGATCGGTTGGCTAGGATTAACATTAGAAATAACGGGAACTTTTGCAGACCTAAAATTAACCAATTCTAAAATCTGCTGAAACTGAATAGCGGCATTTTCCATCAAGGGAGAGTGAAAAGCACCGGATACTTTTAACGGCATAACCCGCTTAACTTTCACTTGACCTAATACCAAATCCACCGCTTCAGGAGTCCCAGAAATCACCACTTGTTCGGCACTATTATCATTAGCAATAACTACATTTTCCGTCTGATTAATCACTGTCTCTAGACTGGTGCGATCAAATTTCATTAAGGCGGCCATTTTACCACCTTCGGCCGCATCCATCAAACGGGAACGGTTTTGAACTAGATTTAATCCTGTCTCAAAATTAAACACCCTGGCTGCATACAAAGCGGAATATTCACCGAGACTATGACCGGCAACTAGATCGGGAAAATGACCTTTTTCTTGCAACAAATCCGCTAAAATACTCTCCACCACAAATAAACAAGGTTGGGTATAAAGAGTACGAGATAGGGTTTCTTCATCCCCTTGACATTTTTCCCAGACCGACCAACCGAGGATTCTTTCTGCTATTTCTAATCTCTCTTGGCCAAGCGCACTTTCCGCTAAATCTCCAATCATTCCTAACGCTTGCGATCCTTGTCCCGGGAATATCCACGCTGTTTTCATAAGTTCTTAAAATAGATAGATAGATGTGTTTGGGTCAGTTATCAGTTATCAGTTATCAGTTATCAGATGTGAGTTTTTAGTTTACTGTTTACTGTTTACTGGTTACTGTTTACTGATCACTGTTTACTGTTCACTGAATTAATCTCCCCAACGGAAGATAATCCCACCCCAAGTTAAACCGGCACCAAAGCCGGAAGAAGCAATAATATCACCTTTTTTGACCTTACCACTCCTGACAGCTTCATCGAGGGCTAGAGGAATCGATGCCGCGGAAGTATTGCCATACTCGCTGAGATTGCTGATCACTTTTTCCCGAGGCAGTTTCAGGCGCTCGCTCACCGCGTCCATAATTCTTTGATTAGCTTGGTGCAGAACTAACCAATCGATGTCACTGGTGGTTAAATTAGCCCGATAGAGAGCTTTTTCGATGACCTCTGGCACTTTCGCCACGGCAAAACGATAGACTTCCCGTCCGTTCATCGTTAGAGGCTTATAGGTCCCTTTTTGAACCCTTATCCCCTCCTTAAGAGGCAATTCCTCCCCCTGATAGGCGAGATTAAGAGAACCATTCTGGCTGCCGTCACTATGGAGTTCAAAACCGAGAATGTTATCTTTTGTATCATTTGCTTGACAAAGAACCGCCCCTGCCCCATCACCAAAGAGGACACAGGTAGCGCGATCATTCCAATCCACCCAACGGGAGAGAACATCGGCCCCGATAACCAAGACATTGCGGTAAGTACCAGTACGGATAAACTGGGTGGCGGTGACTAATGCCACCAGAAAACCCGAACAGGCGGCGGTGAGATCAAAAGCGATCGCCCGATTGGCCCCGATCTGACTTTGAACTTGGGCCGCACTACCGAACAGATCATCGGGGGTAGAAGTAGCCAAGAGAATCAGATCGATGTCCCTAGGTGATACCTGAGCCATTTCTAGAGCCTTAATCGCCGCTTGGGCCGCTAGTTGGCTTAAAGACACCGATTGATCCGCTAAATGACGTTTACCGATGCCAGTACGACTTTTAATCCACTCATCGGAAGTCTCGACAATTTGGCTGAGTTCTTCATTACTAAGAAATTGCGCTGGTGTGGCTGATCCACAACCGGTCATGACGACTGCTGCCCCGAATCCGTTCAAAATATTCCCCCTTTTTCAGTTATCAGTTATCAGTTATCAGTGGGAAGTAGGAATTATAAATTCTAAATTATGAATTATGAATTGGGAGGTGGGGAGGTTTTCAGTAAACAGTGAACTGATAACTGATAACTGTCTCCCGTCTCCTGTCTCCTGACTCCCGACGGCTTCAAGATGGCTGACAGCTTAATCTTCACTGTTCACCGACAACTTTTTTAATTGATGATGGTGGTCATTGTAGGCTTGAATGCGCTCAGAAACGCGATTATCAACGGCATTTTTCGCCTGTCGGATAGCGTTAAAAATTGAAGGTGCTTGGGAACTGCCGTGACTGATCACACAGACCCCATCGACTCCAAATAACAGCGCACCACCGTGTTCTGCATGATCCATGCGTTGTTTGATCTGTTTAAGATTGGGTTTAATTAAAGCCGTCCCGACTTTACCCTGTATCCCCCTAGGTAATTCCTCTTTGAGAATTTGTAGGATAACCCCTCCCACCGCTTCGGCAAATTTTAACAGGACATTACCGACAAAACCATCGCAGACGATCACATCGAATTGTCCCGATAGCACATCCCGGCCTTCAGCATTGCCAATAAAGGGAATTTGCTGGTTATTTTCTAATAATTCGTAGGTTTTTAGGGCGAGATCGTTACCTTTGCTGGGTTCTTCGCCGATATTGAGTAAACCGACTTTCGGATCTTCAACACCCATAACGTATTTACTGTAAATTGTCCCCATTAGGGCAAACTGCTCTAAATATTTGGGTTTACAGTCCACATTCGCCCCGACATCGAGGATAATCACCGATTTACCCGCTAACATCGTCGGCAGCACCGCACCGATCGCCGGGCGATCGATTCCTTTTAAACGACCTAAACGCAGCAACGCCGCCGCCATGGCTGCCCCGGAGTGACCGGCGGCCACCACTGCATCGGCGCGATTTTGTTTGACTAAATCCATGGCCACATTAATCGAGGCCGCCGGTTTGCGACGGATAGCGGTGATCGGCTCTTCGTCCATAGCCACCACTTCCTCTGCGTGGACGATGGTGAGATTCTTGGGACGGGGATGATGCTGGAAATAAGCCTCAATCCGTTCAGAATCGCCGACTAATAATACTTCTACATCTAATTCTTCGGAAGCTCGCATCGATCCCGCGATGATCTCGTTGGGAGCGTAGTCACCTCCCATCGCATCTACCGCGATTCTTGCCCGATTTAATGCCGTTTCTGCCATTGAGTCAGTGGGATAGAAATCTTTAATAAGTTGAGCGGCAGCTCTTGAGAAAAGCTGGCCGATCGAGGATTAGTGTTTTCTGATCGAGCAATTGTTAAAAATTACCAATCATCTCTATACAATAAGGCATCATTGCGATTAAGGAAAAGATGTTCTCAGTTTTTAATTTGGCAGTTTTCGGCTTTCTCTTCGGTTGGCTGGGGGGGCAATCCCAACCGATCGCCAATATTCCCCTAATTTCTTGGCAAAATCAGCCTATTTTTGACCTTCCCACCGCTCCCGATCCCCGGGTGGCGGCGATCGTGGCCGATTATCTGCAAGACTTGACGAAAAAAGGTTTAAACTCTAGTCAACAACGGGTCTTAATTGAGACGGAATGGGCTGATTTAGCTGACCATCAGGGTAATCTGCCCGCTTCGGGGGCTTCTTTAACTAAAATCGCCACTACTCTCGCCGCCGTGGAAACCTGGCCTCTCGATCATCGTTTTGCTACTCGTTTTTACACAACGGGAGAGCTTAAAAACGAGGTGTTGGAGGGAGATTTAATTATTGAAGGGTCAGGGGATCCTCTCTTTGTCTGGGAAGAAGCGATCGCAGTGGGCAATGGCCTCGATCAATTAGGTATCCGTCAGGTCAAAGGCGATCTGATCATTACGGGTCAATTCGCCATGAATTTTCAAACCGATCCCCTCAAAGCGGGAGAATTGCTGAAAATTGGGCTTGATCAATCGAAATGGTCAAAAGAAACCCAAAAAGCTTTTCAGAGTCTTCCTAGCGGCACACAAGCCCCACAGGTGAAGATTTTGGGCATGGTTCGAGCCAGTCAAATTCGCCCCGAAAATGCCCGATTATTGTTGCGTCATCAGTCCTTAACTTTAACGGAACTGTTGCGTCAGATGAATATTTATAGTAATAACGTCATGTCAGAAATGTTAGCGGAGTTGCTCGGTGGTCCCGCGGCAGTGGACGCAATTAATACTAAAATTACTGGGGTAGGAGCGGAGGAAATTCAATTAATTAATGGTTCGGGATTGGGGGTAGAAAATCGCTTGTCTCCCCGGGCAGTTATTGAGATTCTGAAAGCATTGGATCGCAAGTTAGCCAATCAACCGATCAAAGTCGCCGATTTATTTCCGGTGGGGGGACGCGATACCAAAGGAACTATGCAGTGGCGGGCCATTCCTAAAGGAGTGATGATTAAAACTGGAACTTTGGCCCAAGTTAGTGCCTTAGCCGGAGAAATTCCCACCCAAGAAAGGGGTAAAGTTTGGTTTGTAATTATGAATGCTGGTAGTAGCAATATCGAGGGATTCAGAAATCAGCAGGACCGGGTGTTACAAGCTTTAGATCAACACTGGCAAATTCTCCCGGAAGCTACTAAAGGATCGATTCCTGCAAGGGCCTTTCTAGGTGATCCCAGTCGAATAAGTCAAGGTTTCTAAGGGGTTGATATCAACTTGACAATCAAATTTAGTTTGGTGGTGAGGAACTTTAGCAAGGTTTTATATTCACTTTTGCCGATAAACTGACTACTTTTCTGCCATTTTCTCCTTGTCTTTGCTGCCAATCGGTAAACAAATCATAGTGACAAAATTTTGCCAGTTTTTCCCGAAATTGAGCAAAGGATGTGATGTGTGGTTAAACGGGGTGCATCTCACATTTGCAGAAATACCGACAATCAGCAATTATCAGTGACTCTTAAACTGGTACAAATATATCAACAATCGCGTGTAAGCATCCCACCGAAAAACTAATGCGCGGGGGGTTTGGGGGCGGCGCCACGCCCCCAACGGGGGGTTTGGGGGGTAGAACCCCCCAAAGGCTTGGATTGAGTGATAAAGCGGTAAACCAAGGGATTCTTCCCAACCCATCATGAGATTGAGACATTGTACCGCTTGTCCCGATTGTCCCTTAACTAAATTATCGATCGCTGACATCACTATCACCCGATCGGTTCTCGGATCCACTTCAATACCGAGATAACATAAATTAGTACCACAGGCCCACTTAGTTTGTGGATAGACTCCCCCCGGTAGGATTTTGACAAAGGGAGAAGCGCGATAAAAAGCATTGTAGATAGTGATCAAATCATCCCGCACCAGATTGGGATCCCGCAAAGTTGCGTAAACTGTGGACAGGATACCCCGAACCATGGGCATTAAATGGGGAGTAAACTGGACGCGCACCTCATGACCGGCTAAATCACCGCAAATCTGCTCAATTTCGGGAGTATGACGGTGTTTTCCCGCTACATTATAGGCCCCGATCGAACTATCTGCTTCTGCCAATAACATATTAATCTTAGCCTGTCTTCCCCCTCCCGAAGTTCCCGATTTGGCATCGATAATCGTGGTTTCCGGGACAATTAAACCCTGTTTTAACAGGGGAGAAATCGCCATTAAACTAGCAGTAGGATAACATCCGGGGCAACCGATCAAAGAGGCATTTTTAATATCTTCCCGATAAAGTTCTGGTAAACCGTACACAGCCGTAGATGCGATCGCTTGATCCTGACGTTCCTTGCCATACCATTTACTATAGGTTTCTAGGCTAGTAAAACGATAATCTGCTGACAGATCCAACACTTTACACCCTTTAGCGAGCAAAGGAGGGGCTAAATCACAGGCTAAACCATTGGGTAAACCCAAGAAAACCACTTGACAACGGGAGGCAATTATGTCTAAATCGATCGCCTCCACATTAAGATTAATACTATGACCGAGATGGGGATATAAATCACTGTAGGGTTTCCCCGCACTACTATCGCCCCCCAGATAGACTAATTCTACTAAGGGATGTTCTTTGAGCAAACGTACCAACTGTACGCCACCATATCCCGAAGCGCCGACAATACCCACTGAAACCTTCTGTCCTTGCGTCATTTCCCTTATTCCTAAAAATTCTTATCGTTAATATAACGCTTTGCTATGGCTGAATTTTAGCCTAACCAGTGGGATTTAAATCAAAAAACTTCCTGTAAAAACCCAGAATCTCGGCCGGGTTGTCCATAAAACGTCAATTTCTCTTGATCAATAGCCGGTTATCTTAATGATGAGGTACAAAGTTTTCCTTTTAGGGAATCGGTCATCGGGAGATGAGGCCAAATTAGGTTAAACTTCCTCTTTAGGAGAAAACCTGTGATTTAATCCTCCATCTTTACAATTTTGATCGCACCGTAAATTCATAATCTCCTCCCGGTTCTAATTGATAATCGTAGCGTTCTAAAAACCGATTCAAGGGTTCAAAAATCAAAGCCCTACCTAGGGAAGGTTGTACTAATAACTTACCTTGAAGAAAATGCCATTGAAACCGCCATTGATATTCTTCCGTCCGCACTTCCCCCTCTAATTTCCCCGTTTGCCAAGATTGCTTAATTATCCGCACATAAGCCGTGCTTTCTGGTCGATTGCCGCTACTCACCTGAACCCTACCTATAGATTAAATATCAAACATTAAGATAGCGAATTAATCCTTGTTTGTCATTACTTGCGCTAATTTTATCGACTTTATTCTGGGGCAGTGACTTCATTAACCTTAGAAACCAAGACATTTAATTGAAAAGGGCGCCCCATTTCCTTAGTAATGAATTCTTCCAACAATTCCACCTGTCTGGGGGTAATGCTTTCGGCGGTTCTTACTACTAATCTCACCCGGGGAGGTTGCTTGAGCCAATTAATCGAAGATTCCAATAATTCTGCCCGTTGAAAAGTAATCGTTCGTTGGAATAAAGCTTTTTTAATCAACCTTTCTAAGCGAGCTTGATTGGCCAGAGTGGCAAAACTTATTCCTAAGGGAATTAGCAAAACTGCTGTCAGGATAGAAGTCAAAATTAGAGCATTACGCGCCCGATGAAAATTAGAATAACCTGCCAGCAAAAAGACCAACAAACAGGAGAGAGCAATGCCTAATAAATTGGTAATATATAACAGAGTTGCCCCCAAACTTAGGACCCAATTGCCTTGGGATAATCCTAAACCAATCGTACAAACTGGCGGCATTAAAGCCACGGCGATTGCTGTTCCCGCTAAAGTACCTGAAATTTTCGGTTCTATTTTGGCATAACCACTGATTGCGCCCGCCGTAATTGCTACTCCTAAATCTAAAAGATTCGGTTGAGAACGGGCTTGAATTTCACTACCAAATTCAGAAATTCCGATCAATAATCCTAGCAACCAAGCTATTGCTAAAGCGATGATCGTACCAACTAAAATCGCCAAGGCCGACTTACGAATTAATCGCCAACTGCCAATTAAACCACCAAAAGCCAGACTACGAATCGGCAACATCAAAGGGGCAATAATCATCGCCCCAATAATCACGGCCGCACTATTGGCGACTAAGCCAAAGGTAGCGATTGCACAAGAACTAACAATCAAAGCTAGATAGGGAAAATCGAGGGACGCTTCTAACCATAAATCGCGCCACATAGCCCGCGATTGTTGCCAGGTTAAGGGTTTTCTTGAGAACCACGAGTGGGGCTGTTCTTTTCTCGTCATGGGGCTGAGGAAGATTGACTTTTCTTTTACTTATAGCTTTTTTTGTCTAATCAATATATATTTGTATCATTTTCTTTAACTAATCTTACCGTTTTTTTCTTCGCCTCGATTGATGAAACCTCCTGCCCTCTGCCGACCGCCGACCGCCTTCGTTAACGCCCCTAGGCCAAGTAGAAATTAGCAAAGAAATTACCGACGAAACCCGACAGATTGCTCTATTTTTTTCGCCTCATCCAGAGGGGCAAATAACTGTCAATAATCTAGGATTATTAGGTCAAATTGCCCTAAATAGCACTCTCCTAGAACCCTATCGTAATTCTCCCACTCGTGCGGAGGTGCGTAATTGTCTCTCGAAATTAACCTCAGCATCTAACACAAAGTAATTACTAAGACGGATACTTGTGTAGATTCTGGCAATTGAATCATGGGCAGACCTTCCCAGCCGGAAACCGTAACTGGTTCCTTCCATTCTTGATTCCCATTCTGGTTCGAGTGCCGATTTAATCAACGCTTGTCTAGCTCTGTCCTTAATGGTTGGTATTCCTAATGGGCGTTTTTCATCCCTTCCTGGTTTAGGAATCCATACCCTCCTTAGCGGTTTTGCTTTAAGTGTTCCTTTTTCCTTGATTATCTTGGGTCACTTTTCTTACCGCTAATAGACGAGCTTAGTATGACTTCACTAATAGACGTTGCAACCTTCTAGCCTTTGCATCCTGTCCCGATTTAGCTGCTTGGAATATTCTCTTTTGGAGCTTGAAAACGTATCTTTGGATTTTACCCCAATTGATAGCTTTCCATACATTCGTAGTCTTAGTGGTTTCCGGTTTCCCGAATCCTTTACTTTCTCAAGGGTTTCGTCATATAGACTCCTACTGGACTCTATCCTTACATTCAAACCCTTGTTCTTTTGAACGCAGTGTGTCAACCTATTTCACTGCTGATAATTAACGATGGTTCAGGTCGGACATTCAGAACCCAGCCTAATCGTGGATGGTTGGCAGTGGTCTCGATTCTGGTGTTAGGTTTCGCCTCTGTGCCTTCCGTTCCCCGCTTCAGTCCCAGAGTTGTGATTTCTGAATCTGGGGGGGCTATCGCCGTTACTCTCAACTTGTAACGATTATTACAAGTGTATTGACCTTGAGTTCCCTTGCATAATTTGGTATCGGGTGATACTAAACGTCGGGACAGATAAACAGTTATAAGGTTGGTCAAGGTTGACCTTTTAGATTCAGTCAAGGGACTGAAGACCTTACTAGGCGGTTATTTCGGGTATTTCAACCCTATTTCATGCCTAAACGTTTCGCACACTGATTTCTAGTTTAAGGTCAGGAGCCGGTCGTCGGTCGTCAGGAGACAGCTTTTTATTGATTCTCCCCACTCCCCCACTTCATAATTCATAATTCATAATTCCCACGCCCCTCTCCCTTCTTTACAAAACTTCATCGTAATTTGAGGGCTGGAAAGGGCAATCCTTGGGTAATAGGGGAAGGGAAAGCGGGGAAATATTAAAAAAAACTTAAAATTTTTATCTTGCTGCTCTTTATACCCTTAAAGCCTTGCTGTCTCTGATTTCCCGACGGTGAGAGGCTTTGAGCCATGGTCAGGAATTGATGACCAACTCGATCGAGTTATTGTTAAGTGACCGTTACAAAAAGACAGCAAAAAACTTAATAATATGTAACAAACAAAGTTTCGACAGCAGTGTATAAATTTAATTTGAGGGGCCAAGATAACAGACAAAAGTTAAGCTGGATACTTGTTTAACCTCCTTAGGTGATTTATGAGAGAGACATGAAGTTTTTTCAGGTTTCTTAAAGTAGGTCGCAACAATCACGGTCAAGGCTCGTCTAGGCTCACCGTGAAATCCCTTAAGAGGGAAAACCTTTTAATTGCAAGCGAATCCCATTTAAATTTAGGAGATTGTCACAATGTTTGACGCATTCACCCGGGTAGTATCCCAAGCTGATGCTCGTGGCGAATATTTAAGTTCTTCCCAACTAGACGCTCTCAGCGCCATGGTTGCGGACAGCAACAAACGGATGGACTCTGTTAACCGGATCACCAGTAACGCTTCCACCATCGTTGCCAACGCCGCTCGTAGCCTGTTCGCTGAACAGCCCCAACTGATCACCCCCGGTGGTAATGCCTACACCAGCCGTCGTATGGCCGCTTGCTTACGCGACATGGAAATCATCTTGCGCTATGTCACCTACGCTACCTTCGCTGGCGACGGCAGTGTTCTCGATGATCGTTGCTTAAATGGTCTTCGCGAAACCTATGTAGCTTTAGGAGTACCTGGAGCTTCCGTAGCTGCTGGCGTAAGCAAAATGAAAGAAGCTGCTTTGTCCATCGCTAACGATCGCAACGGTGTCACCCCCGGCGATTGCAGTGCTTTAATGTCTGAAATTGCCAGCTACTTCGACCGCGCCGCCGCTGCTGTCGCCTAGTCCCTGGGGCTAGTCTCAATTAAACCGTAGGAAACTTATTGCAAGATTATTGGGAGATACCAAACAATGAAAACCCCCCTTACCGAAGCCGTAGCAGCCGCTGATTCTCAAGGTCGTTTCTTAAGCAGCACCGAAATCCAAGTTGCTTTCGGTCGTTTTCGTCAAGCTTCTGCCAGCCTCACCGCCGCTAAAGCTTTAACCGAAAAAGCTAGTTCTTTGATCTCCGGTGCCGCTCAAGCCGTGTACAACAAGTACCCCTACACCACCCAAATGCAAGGGGCTAACTTTGCGGCGGACCAACGCGGTAAAGAGAAATGCGCTCGCGACATCGGTTACTACCTCCGCATGGTGACCTACTGCTTAGTTGCTGGTGGAACCGGTCCGATGGACGAGTACCTCATCGCTGGTATTGACGAAATCAACCGCACCTTCGACCTGTCTCCTAGCTGGTACATCGAAGCTCTCAAATACATCAAAGCCAACCATGGTTTAAGTGGCGACCCCGCAGTAGAAGCCAACTCCTATATCGACTACGCTATCAACGCTCTCAGCTAGTCCGATCAAAAAAACTGCTGGTCTGGAAAGACAGGAGGTTGTTAGCAAAAGGGTTAGCAATCACCTGTTCTTCCAGACCTTGTTATATCCATCGTCAAGGTGGCTAGGTAATCGAACTGATCCTCCCCTAGTTTTGAGCGATCAGAAAATGATCATTTTTTTGTAGGAGAACTTTAGTGGCAATTACTACCTCAGCTTCCCGTTTAGGGACAACCGCTTTTAGCGAGGTTGCTCCCGTGGAATTACGTCCCGATTGGTCCCGTGACGAGGCACAGGCGGTTATTCGCGCTGTCTATCGTCAGGTGCTAGGCAATGACTATATCATGCGTTCCGAGCGCCTTACCAGTGCCGAATCCTTACTCTGCAACGGTTCGATCACCGTGCGGGAATTCGTCCGCGCCGTGGCCAAATCGGAACTGTATAAGAACAAATTCTTCTACGGTAACTTCCAAACCCGCGTCATCGAACTTAATATCAAACATCTTTTAGGTCGCGCTCCCTACGATGAGTCGGAAGTGGTCTATCACCTCGATCTCTACGAAAACAAAGGATTCGAGGCCGATATCGACTCCTACATCGATTCCGCCGAATATACCGAAAACTTCGGCGATAGTATCGTTCCCTACTATCGTGGTTTTGCCAGCCAACCCGGTCAAAAAACCGTGGGATTTACCCGGATGTTCCAACTCTATCGCGGTTATGCCAACAGCGATCGCTCTCAGATTGCCGGCAAAACCTCCCGTTTAGCGGTGGAATTAGCCCAAAACGGCGCTTCGGCAGTAGTCGGTCCCTCCGGTGGCAGCGATGGTTGGGCCTATCGTCCCTCCGGTCAACGCAACACCCCCAGTAAAGCTCTTGGTGGTAGTGTGGCCTATGGTGATGTGGGTAAGCTCTATCGCGTGGAAATTGCCGCCATCAGCAAACCGGGTTATCCCCGTGTCCGTCGCAGTAGCAAAGCGATTATCGTCCCCTTTGAACAGTTAAATAACACCCTGCAACAGATCAACCGTCTCGGTGGCAAAGTTGCCAGCATCACCCCCGCTAGTTTGAACTAATTTTCTAGCTTAAGATAGCTAAAAGTCTCCCGGGCAGCCGTCAGGTTCACCGGGAGACTTCTTTCTAGGGAACTGGCAGAAATTGACCCTCAGCAGATCGAGCAAACCTGTAGAATGAAAATAGTTCTATCGTTTTAATGCCTGTGACTGTCACTTCGATCGCTTTTGACTCTATCGATACTGCCTTAGCGGAAATCAAAGCCGGACGGGCTATTGTAGTAGTTGATGATGAGAATCGCGAAAATGAAGGAGATCTAATCTGTGCGGCCCAATTTGCCACCCCCGATCTGATTAACTTCATGGCAGTGCAAGCTCGCGGTTTAATCTGTCTGGCAATGACGGGAGAGCGTCTTGATGCTCTCGAATTACCCTTGATGGTGACAAAAAACACCGATAGCAATCAAACCGCTTTTACCGTTAGCATCGATGCCGCTCCCCATTTAGGGGTTAAAACTGGCATTTCGGCAGAAGATCGGGCGAAAACCGTGCAAGTTGCCATTAATCCGGTCACTCGTCCCGACGATCTCACCCGTCCTGGCCATGTCTTCCCGATTCGTGCTAAAGCCGGTGGGGTCTTAAAACGCGCCGGTCATACGGAGGCAGCCGTGGATCTAGCTCGGTTAGCCGGGTTGTATCCGGCGGGAGTTATCTGTGAGATCCAAAATCCCGACGGTTCCATGGCCCGTTTACCGCAACTATTTGAATACGCTCGTCAACATAATTTAAAGTTAATTAGCATTGCCGATCTGATCGGTTATCGCTTAAAACACGATCGCTTTGTCCATCGGGAAACGGTCTGTAATTTTCCTAGTCAATTCGGCACTTTTCAGCTTTATGCCTACCGAAATTTATTAGATCAAACCGAACACATCGCTATTGTGAAAGGCGATCCCGCTCTCTTTGGTGATCAACCTGTAATGGTACGAATGCACTCAGAATGTCTGACCGGGGATGCTTTGGGATCCTTGCGTTGCGATTGTCGGCAACAGTTACAAGCTGCCCTAAAAATGATTGAAAACAACGGTTTAGGGGTGGTGGTTTACCTGCGACAGGAAGGACGGGGAATTGGTTTAATTAATAAGCTAAAAGCCTATTCTTTACAGGATATAGGATTAGATACGGTGGAAGCCAACGAAAGGTTAGGATTTCCCGCCGATTTGCGCGATTACGGGATGGGAGCGCAAATGCTCAACGATTTGGGGGTGAGAAATATTCGTTTAATTACCAATAATCCGCGTAAAATTGCCGGATTAAAAGGCTATGGTTTGGAAATAGTCGAGCGAGTACCTTTGCTGATCGAGGCTAATGATTATAATTCCAATTATCTGGCCACAAAAGCGGAAAAGTTAGGACATCTATTCTTACAAACCTATCTAGTCACCATCGCTCTCAGTTGGGGGGAAAATCCGCCGTCAATTTCGCAAAGATATCATCAATTAGAGAAATTACGGCAGTTAAGTCGCGCTAATCAATTATCTCTCCAAGAAGAAACCCGACCGGTAGCCAATGCCCTTTTTGATCGCGCCCCTTTGATCGTACATTTAGGTTTAGATATTCGTCAGGGTGTCAGCAGTAATTGGTATAAAAATCCTTCCCATCCTTATCTTCTGGTTATTGACAAGATATTAAATGACATTAAAGATTGGTCGGAAATTGAACGCTTAGAATTTTTAATTTCCGACGGAGACGATTCGATGACGGGATTACAAATGAAACTCGATCGTCAAAAAATGTCCGATGAAGATTTCTCACAATTACCACAATTAGCTACCCAAATTATCTACAGTTTTACTCGTGATTCAGCAAAAAATTAGTTTTTGATGACCAGAAAAGAGCGTAACAGTTATAATTAAACAAAGCTAGTATAACGGGGAAAAACTATGACAACTCTCGACATTTTACCGGAAGTTACCTGTCCCCCCACCGATTTATGGAGTGATGAACCACCCTTGGAAAGTGATCTACATCTACAACAAATTACAATTCTAATCGGTTGTTTAGAAAGGTTATGGCAAGAAAGAACTAATTACTATGCTTCGGGCAATCTTACCATCTACTATAACGAAGAACAACTAAAAAAACGTGATTTTTGTGGTCCTGATTTTTTTGTCGTCTTAGATACAGAAAAACGTCCCCGCAAAAGTTGGGTGGTTTGGGGAGAAGGGGGTAAATATCCCAATGTGATCGTGGAGATTCTTTCCGATTCTACGGCCAATATTGACCGCAATAAAAAGAAAATTCTCTATCAAAATACCTTTCGGACTCCTAACTATTTCTGGTTTGATCCTGAAAGTTTAGAACTGCAAGGATTTAGATTAATTGCTGGACAATATCAGGCTATTGCTGCTAATGAAAACGGCTATTTATGGAGTGAACAATTAGAACTATATTTAGGCATATTTGACCGTAAACTGCGTTATTTTACCGTCGATGGTCAATTGGTTCCCACTCCCCAAGAAGCTGAATTAGAGCAAAGACAAGCAAAGGAACAGATTCTTTTAGAAAGGGAACAGGAACGACAAGCGAAGGAACAGGCTATCCTCGAAAAAGAACAAGCTATCTTGGAGAAGGAAAAATTAGCCCAAAAATTACGAGAATTGGGCATTGATCCTGAAACTATCTAATTGATAAATATCTCTAGGATAGGTAATTCCTATCCTAGAAATGGTGGTAATTTAACCTTATTTTTCCTGTCTTTCTAAGGCTAATTGTACCAACTTATCGACCAATTTATCAAACTCTAAACCAGTGGCTTTCCAGAGTTGGGGATACATACTAAAATTAGTAAACCCCGGCAGAGTATTAATTTCATTGAGAAACACTTCCCCAGTCTTTTCCACATAGAAAAAATCCACCCGCGACAATCCCGCAGCATCCACAGCTTTAAATGCTTCTACAGCCATTTCTCGCACTTGATTAGCAATTTTATCGGGAATATTAGCGGGAATCACCATACTCGATCGCCCGTCAGTATATTTAGTTTCATAGTCATAAAAATCACTATCAAAAGTAATTTCTCCCACCAAAGAAGCTTGGGGATTATCATTACCTAAAACCGCACATTCGATCTCCCTTGCGGTTACTCCTGCTTCAACAATAATCCGTCGATCATAACTAGCAGCACTATCTAAAGCAGCCTCTAATTCTTGCCGGTTGCGAGCTTTACTAATACCCACCGAAGAACCTAAATTAGCGGGTTTAATAAAACAAGGATAACCTATTTCCTCGGCGATTTGATCGCACAATTGCGGAAAAACACAGGCATTTGACCACACTTGCGAGCGGGTTATAGCCTTATACTTAACTTGGGGTAATCCAGCGGCTGCAAAAGCAGTTTTCATGGCAATTTTATCCATGCCTAGGCATGAACCCAGGACCCCACTACCCACAAAAGCAACCCGCATGAGAGTGAGTAATCCTTGTAAAGTGCCGTCTTCTCCATTCGGTCCGTGGAGAATTGGAAACCAAACCTCAATTTCGCTCACTTCTGGGGGAAATTGCCAGATATTGACTTTTATATCACTCTCAATAGCTAGGGGTTGCCCAGAGGTTAAAATTTGTCTAGCAGTTGCTGCCGAATGCCAACAGCCATTTTTATCGATATAGAAGGGGATAACGGCGTATTTGTCAAGATTTTCGGGATAATTAAAAGCTTGCAGGATCGATCGAGCCGAATTGATAGATACCTCGTGTTCTCCCGATCGACCACCAAACAACAATCCTACCTTGATCTTATCCATATTATCCTCTCTAGACCCAGCTAGATCCTAAATTAGAGTTCAACTATCATATATACTATGGGCGGAGTTGACAATAGTTGCCAATGATTTAGATGCGGCTGTCCCTCGTCAGATCGGAGTTTTAACCCAAATTCTCGATAAATTAATTATCGCTCATGATGAGATGTGGTCGTTCTTTCCCTAAAAAAATGGATAATCACTTTGGAGCTATTCACCCCCCGAAATTGAATGATTATTTAGCTAATTTTTCCAGTTTTTTCTTAGTTTTCTGAAGTTTTAAGGCTAAATTGCCCTGATGTTCGGGATAGTAAACGTGCAAGAATTCGATAAAATCCTCGATGGTACAAGGTTGATGAAATCCCCCTAAGTTACCGTGGAATTCTTGGTGAATTTCTTCTTTAATAGTCACCAAATTCAGATCTAATGTCGCTAGATGGGGATATTTTTGGGCAGAGTAAAGATGATGGACAGCGAGATTAAATTTATTATTTCTATCCGGTTTTTGCCCTGTCACCTGACAAGTGTTTTTATCTCTAGTTTTAGCTCGTTTTTTAGCCTTTTCAATCTCGATTTTTTGTTTGGTATCGTCATCTAGATTTTCCTGAATTTCTTTAAAGGCAAGAGGAAACTCGATTTCAATCATTTTACACATTTCTTGGCGCGATTTATTCGTCAAAGTTTCACTCATGGATTTAGAAATGCGAACAACTCCACTTTCAGAGAACCAAAACTCTCTTTTTTCATCTTCGTAAAAATCTACTCCTATTTTTAAAGGACGAACTTCTGTTTTAGTATTTTTGATTACCTTAGCAAGTTCTTCATCATCAACTTTCAAAGATGAAGATTCGTGGAGTTTAAGATTATTGAATGTTTGATTTAGCTTGGCTCCATTAGTTTTTAAAATTCGCCGCAAACTCTGTTTATGAATCATAGCCACTCCTTGATAAACTTTAATTTCGCCAGAGTCAGCCAATTCATTAAAAATTAATTTTCGTGCCAAAGAGCGACGAATTTTTTGATCGTGCTTAGTAAAAAATTCTCTAAATCTGTATAAAATTCCTCGCTTTTCATGCTGATCAATATAGGAAGCAATTTTTAAAGCACCTTCAAAAGAAAACAATCTAACTTTATCTTTTTTGTTGACAAATTGATAATCGACACCTTCAACTAAATCCCAATCATCATTAGGATCAGCATCAAAAATATCAACAATTTTGTCTAGTTTTTCAAGAGTAATAGAAAACCATTGAGCTAATTCGGTATCCCGGATCAGGAAGGTATTTGCTTTCTGAGGCATGATTATTTTATCTCCGTGGTGATAGACTTATACATGACAGTTAAACAATCAAAAACTTCTGCGTCTCCTGTTTCTTGGTTATCGGGATGATAGATCTTAGAAAGACGATAATAGGCATTTTTAATGTCTTCCTTAGTGGCAGTTTTTGGATCAAGCTCGAAAACACGATAGGGATAAAAATATTTAAATATATTAATACCATTAATACAATGCTTACCTGTTTCCCCATCTTCTTCTGGTAAAATACCTACATACTCTCTGTAAATTTTTTCCCAACTTTCTCGCTGAGATAAATTGATGTTATCAAAGGCTCTAGTAGCCATTTGAAACATACTCGATTTTTTTAATTCTGTGGTATTGCTAACCTCAAAATAGGCATAAACTGCCTGTTTAAGTTGCGTTAGAGTTAAAGGTTTAACTTTTGAGCTTGTGGTGGTGGTGGCTGTAGTTTTTGATTTAGTTAACGATGGTTTAGGAGACTTTTTACGGTGGTTTTTGATGACAAAATCGGCAAAATCTTCGAGAATACGACTTTCGATCGAGTATTGCTCACAGATATGACTAATCTGCTCTAAAATGAGCGAGTTAAGAGGATTAGTGGTCATAATTTCCCTAAGAAGCTGCAAAAAATCTAGCCTTTCTTATCAAGATGAAGTGTAGGCTAATTTGGTATGAACGACCGACGACTGACTCCCGAAAACTTCCTATCCTAAATTAATACCACTGCTGTGGCCACTTTGTCAAGTGGTTAAATTTATTCTTAAGTAGCTCGTTATAATTAAATTAAAAATGGATTTTAGGTTCGATCCCCCCTGCTCCCCTTGATAAGGTAGGGTTGATTCATGAATCAACCCTACCCTTGATAAGGGTGGTGTTACTAACTACTGACTAGAAAATAGAGGCTGAAATAACGCAAATTCGTCAATCATACTAAATCCGTTGAGTATAGGCTACATATCAGGAGAGGCACTGACTGGAAAATAGAAGCTGAAATAACGCAAATTTATCAATCAGAATATTTTCATGTTTGGCGGTGTAACTTGTTGCATCGGGACTGACTCCTAAACAACCGCAATAATTGCAATGAAAACTCAAATCTGATCACTGATAACTGATCACTGATTAGGTACTAAAGTATTTAGCGGTGGGGTGATAGGTAATAATGGCGGTGGTGGATTGTTCTGGGTACAATTGTTCGCTTTCGTCCATATACATCCCAATGCGATCGCATCCTAACAGATCTAGTTGCTTGTATTGGTCCTGAATATTGGGACAAGCGGGATAGCCGAAACTATAGCGAGAACCCTGGTAACGCTGTTGTAGTATATCGCGGATATTATCGGGATCGAACTCTGCAAAACCTAACTCGCGACGGATGCGGGTGTGAGTCCATTCGGCCATGGCTTCGGCGGTTTGGACAGCCATGCCGTGATAATAGAGGTATTCCGTATATTCGTTGGCATCAAAGAGAGATTTAGCGTATTCCGTGGCGATTTCCCCCACCGTCACCGCTTGCATAGGGAAAACATCGATAATACCGGATTCCTGCGGGGCGAAAAAGTCAGCAATACAGAGACGGCGACCGGATTTCTGGCGCGGAAACTCAAAAATGGCTATCGGTTGCAGATTTTCGGGTTTTTCGCCTGCTTGTATCGATTCGGGATCGTAAATTAACAGGGAATTACCAGAGGATTGACAGGGAAAATAACCATAAATTAATGTGGGGTTTAGTAAATTTTCCTTGACAATTTTCTCTTTCCATGCTGTCAGAATTGGATGAACTTTTTCCTGTAAAAACTGGTCGTATTCTTGCTTAGATTGACTTTTGGGTTTGCGGAATTGCCATTGACCGACAAATAAAGCTTGTAGGTCCAAATACCAGAAAACCTCCTCGATGGGAATTTCTGCTGCCGTTAATATTTTAGTACCCCAGAAGGGTGGTGTTGGTCGGGGAATATCAACTTCCACCGCTTCGGAACGACGGGTATCAATAACTAATTCTTGGTTGACGCTGCCATCGGTAAAAATAGTATCGGGATTAACCTTTAATTCTTCGGCGACAACCGGGGGTTTTTCTGCCTCGGCAAACTCCGCTAAAAAGCCTTTACTATCATCCCATTGACCGCCAGCTTTAGCGGGCATTAATTTATCCATAAAATGCAGGTCAGAGAAGGCATCCTTACCATAGATAACCTGTCCATTGTAGGTTTTTTGGCAGTCATCATGGACAAATTTGGGAGTTAAAGCTGCCCCGCCAAGGATAACAGGAACGGTGATTCCTTTTTCATTAAAAACCTCTAGATTTTCCTTCATAAAAGCCGTCGATTTCACCAATAAACCGCTCATGGCGATACAATCGGCCTTATGTTCTTTGTAGGCTTCGATGATATTTTCTACAGGTTGTTTAATGCCCAAATTAATCACCCTATAGCCGTTATTGGTCAAGATAATATCAACTAAGTTTTTACCAATATCGTGAACATCCCCTTTAACCGTTGCGATAATAAAAGTCCCTTTGGCATTATTATCACCCTCTTTTTTCTCCATAAAGGGTTCTAAAAAGGCAACGGCTGCTTTCATAGTTTGGGCCGATTGGAGAACAAAAGGTAACTGCATTTGTCCCGAACCAAATAACTCACCCACTACCTTCATCCCATCCAGGAGAAAAATATTAATAATATCGAGGGGTGGATAGTCCTGTAAAGCTTGCTTTAAAGCCTCTTCCAGTCCCAATCTTTCCCCATCAATAATATGCTGTTTTAAGCGTTCCTCCACGGGTAAATTAGCATTACTAGAGGGGTCTTTTTTAGTAGTTTTCCCCGCAAATAATTCGGTTAATTTGGTCAGGGGATCATAAACACATATATCGCCATCAAAACGACGATTATCATAGATTAAATCCCGACAAATTTGCTGATATTCTGGTTCAATTTTTGCCAGAGGAAGAATCTTATTGGCGCTGACGATTGCCCCATCCATCCCCACCTGCATCGCTTCGTTGAGGAAGACGGAATTTAATACCTGACGCGCTGCCGGATTCAACCCAAAAGAGATATTAGACACACCTAAAAGAATATGACATTCGGGCAGTTCTTGGCGAATTCGACGCATTGCTTCGATAGTAGCCTTGCCATTTTCTCGGTCTTCTTCGATACCGGTAGAAATCGGTAAAGCTAGAGGATCAAAAAAGATTTCGTAGGGATTAATTCCGTATTCTATCGCTGCATAATAGGCCCGTTTAGCTATCTGGAATTTTTTCTCGGCAGTGCGTCCCATTCCTTCTTCATCAATGGTTCCAATTACTACCCCTGCGCCGTATTTTTTCGCTAAATCCAAGACTTGATAAAAACGCGGTTCCCCGTCTTCGTAGTTAGTAGAGTTGAGGATACATTTACCCCCCGCTACTTTTAACCCCGCTTCCATTTTTTCCCATTCGGTGGAATCTAACATTAAAGGTAGGGTGACATTATTAACTAAACGAGAGGCTAATTGGTGCATATCGCGCACCCCATCCCGGCCCACATAATCGACGTTGACATCGAGAATATGCGCTCCTTCTTTTACCTGCGCTTTCGCCATCGATACTAAACTATCCCAGTCTTCAACATTGAGAAGTTCCCGACATTTTTTAGAACCACTGGCGTTTAATTTTTCCCCGACAATCAGGAAAGAATTATCTTGAATATAGGGTTGGGTACTGTAGATAGAAGCGGCGGAGGGTTCATAATGATAATGACGAGATTTCGGAGTTAAACCCTGACTTAGTTCCGCTAAAGCTTGAATATGGTCGGGACGAGTACCACAACAACCGCCGATAATTTGTACTCCCAAATCTTCGATAAAGTGCATTAAAGCCATTTTTAATTCTACGGGAGTGAGGCGATAATGCGCTTGACCGCCGACATTTTCTGGTAAACCAGCGTTAGGAATACAAGAAACAATAAAAGGGGAATTTTCCGAGAGATATTTAATATGGGGTTTCATCAAATCGGGACCGGTGGCGCAGTTAAGTCCCAAAATATCAATTTTATAGGGTTGTAAAATAGAGACAACGGCGTTAATTTCCGTTCCTACTAACATCGTTCCCATGGTTTCCATCGTCACCGAAACCATCAGGGGCAATCGTTGACCTTTTTTCTGAAATACTTCTTCAATAGCATTTAAAGCCGCTTTAATTTGCAGGACATCCTGACAGGTTTCTACTAATAATAAATCTGCTCCGCCATCGTACAGGCCCTCTACCTGTTCCACATAGGCATTTTTGAGGCTATCAAAGTCAATATGACCCAAAGTGGGCAGTTTTGTCCCCGGCCCCATGGAACCCGCCACAAAACGGGGTTTTTCGGGGGTAGAGTATTTATTCGCGCAAGCCTTGGCCAGTTCGGCGGCGCTTTTGTTGAGATAATAGGCTTGGTCGGCTAAATCGTACTCGGCTAAAACTATCGAGGTTCCCCCAAAGGTGTCGGTTTCAATCACATCCGCACCCACTGCTAAAAAGGCTTCGTGGACTTTCGCTACGGCGCTAGGTTTAGTATGGACAAGATACTCGTTACAACCTTCGTATTCTGCCCCACCAAAGTCCTCGGCCGTCAGATTTTGGCTTTGTAGGGAAGTTCCCATCGCCCCATCAAAGACGAGGACGGGATGCTTTGGACCGTTGAGGTAGTCAAGAAAGGGGCTATTCATAGAGAGATTTACTGCTATAGCATTTTGAAAGTTTATTGTAATACAGTTACTAGAAATCTGCTATGGTCGGCATTTCAGTTATCAGTGATCAGATTTGAGTTTTCAGTCGAGGAAGCCAATCAATCTAATTTTGTAGAACTAGACGGGCTAAACCAACTCCGGGATAATAATTACCGAGAATTTGTTGATAATCTAGGCCTTTTTCCGCTAATTTATAAGCTCCAGTTTGACTCATACCGCGACCACCGTGGGCCCAAGCGACAATTTCATCCGTGGCGGCATAAAGAGACTCGACTACACCCCCTTTATAGCTGAGAATCTGCCCGGCAGTGGCATTAACCGCTTGGTGAGTCGATTGATACTCCGAGCGAATGCCTTTATATACCTGCCAGCGCTGGGTATTGCCCAGATGAAACCAAGCATTAGCGGGGCGGATTATATGTACTAGGGCGTAGGAACGGGCGGCGATCGCTTGTGCCTTTAAAGCGTGCATTGGCGCAGTGGAGTGCATTTCACTCCCCACCACACTATAGAGATAGGCCTCTAAATTAACATGATTGACCACTAACAAGCGATCGCCTTGGGCAACAAGGAGGATTTTGCCCCGATACCAACCATCATCCACATAAACTAAACCATCGGCACTGGTGGGCTGCACAAAAATCACCTCTGGCAGCGATAAATCGCCCATTTTTAAGCCATTGGCACCTGGAATGACCGGTAAACCCTCGTTAGTGGCAATCGTTTTTAAACCACGACCTTGGCGATCGGTGATCACCGCCGGCCCGTTAACTCCAATCAAAACACTGGCCACATCCCTTTTAATCGCCACGCGAATTTCTATGGCTGGCGGCGTATAATTAGCGGGAACCAATAAGGGTTGTCTAGTTACCGGTTTAACCGCGGCAGCGGGGGCAGTATTAGGGGAAGTATTAGGGGAAGTTTGAACCGATGGCGCTAATTTTTTCGGCGCCAAGGGGGAAGATTGGGGAGAGGGGAATAGTTTCGGCGATGGTGCGGTTAAGGGTGCGATCGGAGATGGGATAATAGGAGCAGGGGAGGCAGCAGTCTCTAGATTTGCCTGCGGTTGCGGGGTTTCTGGTTTTTCCTTGGCTAAATAAGTTAAGAGAATTGGCGTAAAAGTAGCGATCGACAACAAAGGAACGGCACAATGGCGCAGCAGGGAAAAATAGGTACTAGCAGCAAATTTCACTTTAATCACACCATCTTTAATTTTCTTATCTAACTTTACCATTCCCCTCTCAGGCCGGGCAATTCTAGAGAAAAAATCTCGTATTCTTGAGCTTGTCAGGACAAATAAGGCTGAAATAGTCAAGAAAAGCCGAAAAAATTCTTAACCGCCCATCCTTAGATTAGCCGAATCTCCTCTAATCCAGGCTCTTCTAGGTTCTGTGTGATCAGCTTAACTTACCATAGAAGCGATCGATCTTTGTGTCCTTTGTGTCTCTGTGGTTCATTCCACCCCCTCGCTAGACTGACAGAGATGTTTAAGGATTTTGAGAACCTCGTATAAATCCCCCGGATTTCTCATGGCAAATAAACGAGAGGTTTCGTATAAAGGTTTACCGTCCCATAATAATTTAACAAATAAAAACTCGGAACCATTGGTCAACATTCCATAATTAGGACGGTTTGGATGAGGATTGACCATTAAATAAGCTAATAATTGCGGTAAACCTACTTCAACGGAATAAATAACCCGTTTTGATTCAATAATCATTACCCATAATTGCTCTTTTAGAATTAAAGTATCTAACCTTCCTTTAATTATTAAATCTTGATCTTCTGTAATAATTTCAACGGACTCTTCCGCTTTAATCTGAAAGGAAAATAGATAAAAGTTACCAATAAATAATAATGGGTCTAAAACCGTCATCCTCACCGAAGTTTCCAAAAAGGGAGGATAATTCAATAAGTTAAAATAACCTGTTTTGATTTTATCTAACAATTCTTTTTCCTGTTCAGAGATTGCTTTTAGGTCTTGCTGCCATTCCCCAAAAAAATGCTCATCTTCTATAAACTGTAGTTGAAAATGATTAATTAAATCTCTGAAAGTGACTTCTTTCGCTTGTAAAATTTGAACCATATTTACCTCTTTAATTAACACTTACGTTAATGGTAATTTGCTATTTTTAATTTAACCAAGCAAAATATCCGTTACTGACAGGGTTAACTGCTCTAAATCAGAGAGAACAGTTAAGGATATGGTCTTGTTTTGTTTACCTGCACATCGCTTCGGTTAGCATCGTTCATGTTTTTATCAGCTGCTTTCGCTCTTCCTACATCATCCAGATTAGCCATCGTCTTCTCCTTAATTTAGAGTACATGAAAGGTTCACTTTGCTATGATTTATCCAAGAGATTTATTGAGATGTAAGTAGTTAGGTGTTAAAAACTTTATTCCCCCTTTATTTCCCAGGGAAGGGGGGTTAGGTCATTCGGGCGATTTTTCATGTTGGCAAGGTCATATTCTGGTTTCATGGTTTTATTATCGATAATGTTTACTTTCGTTTTTACCCGTAAAAGTCCTCATTTAGAATCTGTTCAGGTGTGAAAGGACAAGCGAGGGGATACTCACTTTCTTGGGGAATACGAATACCAAATTGAGCGCGTTTACCCTGTTTGATGGCGACTTTACGAGCGCTGGAATAGGCTTGTGTGATGGAGATTAAGAGATAAGATTTAAGAGAGGGAGTCTTAAGTAAATCATCTTGAACGCGCTGGCGATGCTCATCTACTGAGTTATACCAACTTGCTTTCATTGTCTCAGGAGCATCATGCTGTATCTTTAATTTGAGTAAGTGAATCAACAGGACCATTAAGTTGCTCTCTAAGGCGCGTTTCTCTGACTTACCCAAATCTTTTAACTCCTCAATTAAGTTTTCTATATCCAGTTGTTCAAACTGTCGATTCTGTAATTGATGAATAGTTTGCTCAATCCACAACTGAAGATCTTGTTCGTAAAGTGTTGTGGGATTTTCTTGAATGTCCGATTGTTTTAATAAGTTCATTTGGCTTTGATTAAGTTAACGGTAGATGAATAATTTGGTCTTTATATTTATTATTATACTTGATCATTACCAGATATTGCGATCGCATTGGATTCTTAATTATTGACCTCTCCCCTGAACCCTATCCTACAAGGAAAGGGGAGAGAATTTAGCGAAGGGAGCGCAACTACAAACTGGGTTTGTTGTCAAGGCTCCAGCCCGAACAAGTTTAACCTGTTTTCTTTAGATAGTGAGAAGCTAAATGGACATAACCCTATTGCCCAAATTGGGTAACTTATCTAGAATAAGTATATGAAGAGAGGAGGAGACGTGATGGAGTATCAGAATTTTTCGCTCATTAAAGAAGATATTCAGGCTGATGCTTGGGGACGGATTAGCCTTGGGACTCAATGTAGCAACCGTCACTATCGAATACTGATGAATGCAAGCGGGGAACTTCTTTTGGTTCCCATGGTTGCGATTCCAGAGCAAGAGCTATGGGTATTTCAGAATCCTAGGGTCCGCGAGTCGCTCAAACGGGGACTCGCAGAAGCCCGCACAGGAAATTTCGCTGAAGAAACAGTCGATTTAGGCGCTATGCTTAAGTTAGCTGAATCTATTCCTGAAGAAGTCGAGGAGTAATTAAATTTCTCTTTACGACAGACACAGGAAGCTCGAAATACTCTATCTGAATTGCGAGCAGAAGCGGAACAGGCTCAAAAGACTCGCCTAGCTCAAGGTAGGACAAAAGCATCGAAACAAGAGGGTCTCTACAAACAGGTAACAAAAGCCCTCAAGCTCCTCAGTACAAACCCAAGACATCCGGGACTAAAAACCCACGAATTTAATTCCCTCGATAACCCTTATGATGCAACACAGAAGGTTTTTGAAGCCTACGCCCAACAGAATACACCGGGAGCCTATCGAATTTTCTGGTGCTATGGACCTCATTCGGGGGAAATCACCATTCTCGCTATTACACCTCATCCGTAGATCACAACATTGTAGGGGCGAAGCATTCGGGCGATAACCTATCGCTGAAACCGTAGATTTCCTATCCGAATGCTTCGCCCTTACTTTTTCAGCAAGCCCGAAATAGTTAGCGCTGAAGCGCAACAACAAGCCAGGTTCGTGAGGGAGTGAGGGAGGATCATCACCCCATCACCCCCCCATCACCCCATCACCCTCTCTTTTTAAAGCCGGATTTAGTATTAGGGGGGAGTTAGACCAAACCCCGCAACTCCTCAACCCCAACCCCCAAAATATCAGCCGCAGCAACAAAAATCTCCTCATCTTGCGTTTGCTGATAAAGAGCAACAAGACGAGGCAAAGAATAGGTTTGTATGGTGTAACTATCGTTAAATTCTGCAAAAATTTGTAAGGCTTGCAGGTAATAACTTTTGGCTTGGCTCAATTCCCCAACTCCTTCGGCTACCCTTCCCAACTCGTGCAGGGTTCCGGCTTGCTCGTAGCGATCCCCATATTCAATGTAGATCTCAATAGCTTGCTGGTAGTAGCTTCGGGCTTGCTCCCATTCCCTCAATTCTTGCGCTAGGATTCCCAAATTGTTCAGGGTGCTGGCTTGGGAGAAGCGATCCCCATATTCAATGTAGATCTCAATAGCTTGCTGGTAGTAGCTTCGGGCTTGCTCCCATTCCCTCAATTCTTGCGCTAGGTTTCCTAAAGTGTGCAGGGTTCCGGCTTGCTCATAGCGATCCCCATATTCAATGAAGATCTCAATAGCTTGCTGGTAGTAGCTTCGGGCTTGCTCCCATTCCCTCAATTGTTGCGCTACTATTCCCAACTGGTGCAGGGTGCGGGCTTGGGAGAAGCGATCGCCATATTCAATCTTGATCTCAAGAGCTTGCTGGTAGTAGCTTCGGGCTTGCTCCCATTCCCTCAATTCTTGGGCTACGATTCCCAACTGGTGCAGGGTGCGGGCTTGGGAGTAGCGATCCCCATATTCAATGTAGATCTCAATAGCTTGCTGGTAGTAGCTTCGGGCTTGCTCCCATTCCCTCAATTCTTGCGCTACCCTTCCCAAATTGTGCAGGGTGCTGGCTTGCAAAGATTGCTTAGATTGACTGTAACTTTCACTAATTGGCTTGATTAATTCGAGGCTTTTTTGGTACATCTCTTTCGCTTTCTGATAATTTTTACTTAGTAAATATTTGCTTCCTGCCTCGACAATTATACCAATGATTTCTATTGCCACCTGCCCTTGTTTGGCTTCAGGGGGATAGTTTTCAAAAGTTTCGAGAACGAACTCTAGGAGCTTTAAATTAGTCTGAGTATCTTGGTTTAAATCCAGATAACTATGCAAGCAAGTAATAATACTAAGTACGCTTTCTTGCTGATTGAGGGCGATTTGCAACGCATTAAACAGATTTTCATACTCCCAGCGACAGAACAATATCCCCCACTGCTTCTCTTGCGGATTTTTGGAATTTAGCAAGTTATTATAAGAACCTGCCAAGTCTCGGTAATGATTCTTAAAACCCTCCCAAATTGCTGCTTGTGTCTCTGGTGCTAATTCCTTTAACTTCGTCTTCAAGAAGTAGGGAAAAATGGGCTGGATAGTCAATAAACTCGGCAATTCTTCACTCATCGGCGAAAGCAAACCCCAATGAATCGCTTCTTCAATCGCTGCATCAAATTGGTCAAATTGATAGCCTTGTAAAGGTTCTAATTGCTGTAGTTTTTGGCTATAAATAGGAATAACACCCCTGGGAATAAACCCACTAAACGGCGCTAAACAGAGTAACAACTTCTGCGCCTCCTCAGACAAATTACTGTGGGAATATTCCACACATTTGATGATATTATTAGTCTTATCCTCATCCCCCACATTAACTAATTCCGCCAACTGTAACCCTTGCCAAATCTCCTCCGGTGACTGTCGCTTCAGATTCGCTAATACCACTTCCATCGCCAACGGATATCCCGCCAACAACTTCATCAAGCGCTTAAAATAATCATCCTTTTTAATTGCATTTTTCCGACTCTTCGCCTGACGTTCTAAGATTCTCTCCGCTAATTCAGTTCTCGACTCTTGGTCTAATCCTTGTAAGTGATAGATATTCTCCTTAAAAGTCCTGCGTTGCAGCCAAGTTTCCTCACTGCGAGAACCCAAAATCACCTTCGTTTTTCCCCCGACCAAATTCTTGAGAAATTCGGCGATTGCTTCCCTTTCATTCTCCGGTAAAGTATTCTGAATTGCTAACGGTTGTCCCGTCACCGACTCCAGATTATCTAAAATGAGAATATACGCCTCACTGCGGAGTTTTTGCTCTAGTTTCCTTACTCGCGCTTTCAGGTTCATCGCTTGGAAACTCGCCTGTTCAAAGCGATTATAAATTCCCTGACCGATTTCATAAACAATCTGTTCTAAAGTCCAAGCTTTTATATCATAACCAAAATAGAAAATATGGGTCGCCCAGTTGGTTTTCTGCCACCATTCTCGTAGATAATTGAGTAAAGTAGTTTTTCCTGTCCCTCCCATTCCTTTGAGTAAAAGGATATTATGTTTCAGCAGCGCCTTTTCCATCTTGAGAATCTCTAAATCCCTGCCGACAAAGCCGTATTCTGGTAAGGGAAAGACATATTGATTGCCGATATGTTCCCAGTATTTTTCCTCCTCTTCTGGAGTAAATGGACGCAAATTGAGATTAATTTTACCGCGACAATAAATCACCGGTAATAACCAATCTTCTAAATCTATTCTCGTGTTATAATAGGCGCGGCGTTGCTTATTATTGAATAACTCTAACCGTCCCTTTCGCATCGCTTCCGTTAGGTCTTTTCCGTTCAATAATTGCTGATAAATTGGTTTCATCATCAACTTAGCTGCAGAAACCGTCACCGAATATCCCATCGCCACCACTGCTTGCATTCCCGCAGTCATTAAACGACTCCCTAAACTGGTTTCCCGATAGTCTTCTGATTCCTGGGAAATTTGCTTTGCTGACTGACAAGCATTGAGAATACAAATAGGGATATTTTTCCCAGTGAGTAAATTCGCCAATTCCGTCGCTTCTACCGGAGTCGCTTGACCTTTTTCTTCTCCTTCCAGAAACAGAAAAGCTTTTACTCCCTCATATTCTGCTAAATCCTCCAGTCCCCATCCCCTTTGATAGCGCCAAGAATCCCCGTGAACCTGTCTTTGGTACTGTTCATATTCCATTAATCCGCCATGAACATCGAAATGAATAACATGATAGTATCCTTCTCCCTTCTCATCCAGATGTCTGGTTAGTGATTCATAAGTTCCGGGACGCAAAATATCAATTTTTACCGGTATTTCACTACTATTTACCAGTTCTACTAAAGGACGGGAAATCGTGCGATAGTTAACATCAGATTCCTCATTAGGACGCGCAATCACCACCAGAAGATTGATAGTAGGATAAGTGGCCATTTGCACCGGGACAACTGTAGCCCCTCGACGCTGGCGGGAGATGATACAATCTATAGAAAAGGGACGCGGTAAATCAGGATCTTTCAGCGCTTCCCAATGTAAAGCTTGAAATTCTGGCGACTGACTTTCGATGATAATTTGCAGTTGACTTAACTGCTTTCGCAAGTCTCGATATTCCCCATAAGCATTTAAATTACTCTGGAAAACCTGTTTAAATAGGTTTTCGCCATAGTTTTGGACACTGTTGGCGGCTTTTTGCGCCTTATCCGTCTCTAGCGTCGGAAATACTAACCATTCCTCAAAGTACCATTCTAGGTCTTTTTCTTCTTGGTTAGTAAAGGGGTCAGTAACCGTAATTGGGTAGCTGTTACCGCTATCAAAATTGAGAGTAGCAGTAAAGCCACCATCGTTAATTCCTTCTTCGCGGATGGTGAGGACTAACATAGAGATAAGTTTAGAATTGTTCTATTACAACTCTTCAGCAGTTTAACGCTATTATACTGGGAAAAACCTATTGCTTTTAGCCTATGGATGTTCGAGCGGCAGTTGCCCTAGAAGCGGGAAAACCCCTAACTATTGAAACGGTAAAATTAGCAGCACCGCAAGCGGGGGAAGTGTTAGTAGAAATCAAAGCCACGGGAGTTTGTCACACCGATGCCTATACTCTCTCTGGGTCCGATCCTGAAGGCTTATTTCCCTCAATTTTAGGCCATGAGGGGGCCGGAATCGTGGTAGAAGTGGGAAAAGGTGTCACTAGCCTGAAAGTGGGGGATCATGTTATTCCCCTATACATTCCCGAATGTCGTCAGTGCGAATACTGTCTCAGCTTTAAAACCAATCTCTGTCAAGCAATTCGTCTTACCCAAGGTCGGGGAGTAATGCCAGATGGAACCAGTCGTTTTTCCCTCGATGGTCAGCCTCTTTATCACTACATGGGAACCTCGACTTTTTCTAACTATACCGTACTGCCGGAGATTTCCCTAGCCAAGATTCGCCCCGATGCTCCCTTTGAAAAAGTCTGTTATATCGGCTGCGGAGTCACTACAGGTATCGGTGCGGTGATTAATACCGCTAAAGTGGAACCGGGGGCAAAAGTGGTGGTTTTTGGTCTGGGAGGTATCGGTTTAAATGTTATTCAAGGGGCCCGTTTGGTGGGGGCCGATATGATTGTCGGGGTCGATATCAATCCCCAGAAACAAGCTTTAGCGACCAAATTCGGGATGACTCATTTTGTTAATCCCCAAGAAATCGAGGGGGATTTAGTGGCCTATCTGGTGGATTTAACTAAGGGTGGGGCCGATTATAGTTTTGAGTGTATCGGCAATGTCCAGATTATGCGTCAAGCTTTGGAATGTTGCCATAAAGGTTGGGGTGTTGCCACTATTATCGGTGTAGCCGGGGCCGGCCAGGAAATTAGTACCCGTCCTTTTCAATTAGTCACCGGACGGGTCTGGAAAGGTACGGCTTTTGGTGGAGCGAGAGGTCGTACAGATGTACCAAAAATAGTCGATTGGTACATGGAGGGCAAGATTAACATTGATGATTTAATCACCCACGTTCTACCTCTGGCAAGAATTAACGAGGCCTTTGACCTGATGCGCCAAGGGGATTCTATCCGCAGTGTGATTACATTTTGAACATAGTTAAGAAACACTTGACAAACTCTTAACTATATGTCTGCGCCAGTTTTCTGGCTCTCTTTAACTTACTATAGAAGCGATCAATCTTTGTGTCCTCTGTGTCTGGAGTGGTTCCTTCCACTCCCAGTATTTACTCCGATTTTGTTAAGATATATTGCAGATACCCTGAACTTTAGTAAACAGAGGAGCTAAATCACCTAGTATTGCGTCCTTTTCAGTGTTGCCAAAGGCACGGCGTAGCCGTCCAGTGAACAGTGAAAAGACATCAGGAAAGTGCTATTTAAAACTACTCACTTAGAACTCAAATCTGATAAGGGACTTGCGCTTTGATAATGTACCTTTTGGGCGAACGCAGTTCGCCCCTACATTGTGGACAAAATCCGTTACTGTAGGGGCGCAAAGCTTGCGCCCTCCGATCGCTCAGGTTTGCTGATCACCCTAAGTAGGGCGAGAGCCTTCGAGATGTTAGGGACTTGCGCTTTGATAATGTGCCATCTGGCTGGTCTAATTCTTCTACAGAGCGATTTTCCGGCTGGGATATTATTCCCACGCAAGTCCCTAACTGATGACTAATAACTTTTAAATTTTTAACTTTAAGCAAATGCGTAATAGCGGACTCCTATCAAAAACCAAAGTCAAACTGAAACGGAAAAAAACGCTCACCTCGCCGACGCGGCCAGCGCCGAATAAATTACAGAATAAAATCAAAGATAAAGAGCGTCTAGTCGGTCGTCAGCGTCAGTCATGGCTAATTATGGGCTTAATTAGCCTTGTCCTGCTAGGAGGAGTTGGCTCGCGCTTGGCCTATTTACAACTGCAGCAAGGACAAATTAACCGAGAAAGGGCAGAAAATAACCGGATTCGCATTCTTCCCAAACCCCCAGTCCGGGGCAACTTATTCGATCGCAATGGCAAAGTTTTGGCCACGGCCCGTTTAACCCATGCGGCCTATATTTGGCCAAAATCCCAGCGTAATCCCGCCCAAAAACTCAATCTTGACCGTTTAGCCAGTATTTTAGGCATTCCCAGAAGCGACCTAGAAAAACGCATTAACGAAGCGGACGAAAACCCCTCCACCCTGATCCGCATCGCTAGGGGTTTAACTCCGGCCCAAATTATCGCCCTAGAGGAATACAAAGACGAATTAACCGGCATTGAAGTGGACGTGGAATCAGTGCGCTACTATCCCAATGGTAAAATCGGGGCGCATATTCTCGGTTATACCGGGGAACTAACCCCGGAGGAATATCAAGCCAAAAGACGACAGGGCTACCGATTGGGAGATGTCGTCGGTAAAATGGGTGTAGAAGCCGCCTACGAGTCAAAATTGCGGGGAGAATGGGGGGGAATGCAGTTAGAGGTCAACGGATCGGGACAAGTAATCCAAATTCTCGGCCAAAAAATTGCTAAACCGGGGCAAGATGTCACCCTGACACTAGATTTAAAACTCCAAAAAGCCGCCGAGGCCGCTTTAGGAAAACGCAAGGGTGCGATCGTGGCGATCGATCCCCGGGATGGTTCCGTGCGGGCCATGGTCAGTTATCCTAGTTTTGATCCTAATGTTTTCTCGGCCCCAATTACCACCGCCACTTGGAAAAAACTACAAGCGGAGGGCAACCCGTTTGTTAACCGCGCTCTGCAAGGATTCCCCCCCGCTTCCACCTTTAAAGTCGTCACTGCCACTGCTGGCATGGAATCGGGTAAATTTCCCCCCAATACGGTCTTAAATACCTTTGCTGCCCTTTATGTGGGGGGGACAGCTTTCGGGGAATGGAATCACGCCGGTTTTGGTCCGATCGGTTTTGTCCGGGCCATGGCCATGAGTAGTAACACTTTTCACGGTCAAATTGGTCGCGGAGTGGGGGGACCGACTTTAATTGCCACGGCTCGGCGCTACGGTTTCGGTCAGAAAACTGGGATAGAATTAGCGGAAGAAACTCCGGGGTTAATTGCCGATCGCGATTGGAAACTGCGTAATTTTAAAAACTGGGATTGGTCGGTAGGGGATACGATTAATATGTCGATCGGTCAAGGATTTACCCTAGCGACTCCCCTACAGGTAGCTGTGATGTTTGCTGTCCCCGCTAACGGCGGTTTTTTGGTGAAACCGCACCTTTTACAGGATGCCCGGGATGTTAAGGAATGGCGCAAGTCTTTGAACATGAAACCTAGCACCCTAGACACCCTGAGAAAGTCCCTGAGAGCCGTGGTAGCGGAAGGAACCGGTCGGGCCCTATCAGACCCCGCTTTACCGCCTGTAGCGGGCAAAAGCGGCACAGCAGAAGCACCTCCAGGCAAGTCCCACGCTTGGTTTGGAGCTTTCGCGCCTTTTGATAAGCCCGAAATTGTCGTGGTCGCCTTTGCGGAACATTCCGGCGGTGGTGGTGGTAAAGTGGCCGCACCTATGGTACGTCAGGTAATGGAGGCTTATTTTAATATCAAGCCGAAAGAAGAAAAACCCCGGCCGAAGCCCTAGAGACCTGTGGCGGTAAGCGGCACACAGCGCACGGTAATTCCCGTGGCCGTGGCGATTTTTTCCGCCCAAATCGCCAATATTTCAGCGTTTACGGGTTTGAGAATTTGCATTCCGTCGCCCGCGCTGAGGGGATTATTACCACGGGTTTCTAATTGTCTTTGTCTTGCCCGGGGACGGGTCGGGGTGTTAAGTTGAATTTCATCCGGTTGTAGCTGTTGCATCAAATCGATGTATCGGTCTTGATCTTGGGGCGACCAAGAGGCCAGTAGCATGGTTTGAATTGCTAGTTTTCCCGACCATTCTTGGCGAAATTGTCTTAATCCCCACCAAAGCTCCTGCCAATCCAGACCGGAGACCGGACGGTTAACCCGTCGCCATTGGGCCTCGGAAACAGCATCGATTTTAGCGGCGACGATATCAGCTTTGCTCAAGTCTTGACGCACTTGGGCATCTCCCAAAAGGGTACTATTGGTTAAGACCGCCACCGGCCGCTCGGTTATTTCCTTGACGGTGGCCATTATTTCCCCTAAATTGAGGGCGAGGGTGGGTTCCCCGCTACCACTGAGAGTGACTATATCCACGTCCCAGGGGGCAAAGGCACTTAAATCCCTGCTAATTTGTTTGCTGGTGATAAAAACTCTTCGTTGCTCGGTTTTTTGCTCAATTTCTCCTAACTGACAGTAAGCACAGTTAAAGGAACAGGTAGAAACTAAACCAATCGGATCGATGCCCAAGGAACTGCCGAAACGCCAAGAGGCAACCGGACCATATACGGAGCAGAAATAATCTTGGCGAGCAGTCATCGAAAATACCGAAAGAAGACGGAGAGGGAGGGATTCGAACCCTCGGTACGGTCTTACGATTCGTACAACAGATTAGCAATCTGCCGCATTCGACCACTCTGCCACCTCTCCAAGATGACATTATTTTAGTCTAACATGAAAGGCCGATTTTTGGCAAGTAATTTTTGGGCAGTTAATCGCCTAAACGACCATCCTCCATATTGACAATGCGATCGGCGATGTCGAGAATCCGGTTATCGTGGGTGACAAGTAAAATCGTGCAACCTTGTTCTTTTGCCAATTTCTGCATGATTTCCACCACATCGCGCCCGGATTGTTTATCTAAGGCCGCGGTCGGTTCATCGGCGAGGACTAATTTGGGATGACTGACGAGGGCGCGAGCGATCGCAACCCGTTGTTTTTGTCCCCCCGATAGATCGTGGGGATAATAATCAACGCGGTTGCCTAAACCGACTGACTCCAAAATTGCCGCCGCTTTTTGATCGAGATCTTGTTCTAAAAACTCCTCGTGCAGTTCCAAAGACATCCTTACGTTTTGTTTCGCTGTGAGGAATTTTAGTAAATTATGTGACTGAAAAATATAGCCAATTTGTCGGCGAATTTTCAGCATTTTGCCCTTACTAATTCCTAACATTTCTTGGCCGAGAATTTTTAAACTGCCCGCTTGTGCCGATCGCAAACCTCCCATTAAACTCAATAAAGTAGTTTTCCCCGATCCCGAAGGACCAGTCATAATCACTACTTCCCCCGCTTTAATTTCCAGATCGATATCGTATAAAACCTGTTTTTTTAATTCCCCCGTGCCAAAATAGTAATTTAAGCCTTTAATGGCAATTACGGGTTCATTAGGGCTAAAATCGACTAATTCTCGCTCTTTTTGAAAAATCGGCATTATTTCACCCTTGATAGCTTAGAAAATATCGGCTGGATCTGCTGTCCTTAATTTGCCCATGGCGACAATTCCAGAGGCAATACACATAATAATTGTTAGGATTAAAACTTCGATCGCCCTAGCGGTAGTCATCACTATGGGTAAAAGTGTAGCGGAGGAAGCGAGATTATAAACACCGAGAGAGACGATAAACCCGGGTATATACCCCAAAACCGCTAGTAATAAAGCCTCTTGCATCAAAACCCCGACTAAATACCAATCACCGTAACCCATAGCTTTTAGGGTAGCGTATTCGGGTAAGTGATCGGTGACATCGGAATAGAGAATCTGATAGACAATGACGATACCGACGATAAAACCGACTACTGTACCTAAACCAAAGATAAAACCAATGGCTGTACCATTTGCCCAATAGGTTTTTTCCCTTTCAGCAAATTCTTTTAAAGTAAGGACTATTACTTCATTTTTAGGGAAAAGTGCCTGTAAATTGGCCTTAACTGCTTCGATATTTGCCCCCGGTTGCAGTTTCACCAGTCCTATATCGATTTCGTGGGGTTGACGTTCGGGAAATAGCCTTAAAAAGGTAGAATCACTGGTAATGACGTTACTATCGGCAGCAAAGGAGGCACCAAGGGTAAAAATTCCCGCTACCTGTACCTCTTTTTTATTTAACTGAACTGTCAAATCGGGGTTTTTCTGGAGTAAATCGGCAATTGGACCGAATTCTGGTCTTCCTGCTTGATCGTATAAGACGCGATTTAACATCTTTAGATCACTGGATTTTTGATTGACTTCTGGGAGGGTAAAAACCCGTTGACTGGGATCAAAACCAAAGACTAAAGTAGTTCTTTCTAGGGAAGTTTCGGGATTGCGCCACTGGGCCGAAGCAATATAAACTGAGGCTAAGGATTGAATACCCTCGACTCTTTTAGCTTGGTACAAGCGATCGCGTGAGAAACTTTTCACCGCAAAGAGGGTATCGAATTGGGGATTAATCAGGACTAAATCCGCATCGAGAACATAATGAGGTTTAACGGAAGCATCAAATAAGGCATCCCGAAACCCCAACTGTGTAAAAATTAGGAAGTCAGCAAAAGCAATCCCGGCAATAGCTACAATCAAACGGGTTTTCTCTCGCGTCACCTGTAACCAAGATAGGGGCGTTTTTTTGAATAGATGGCTTAGTTTCATGGAAAACCTACTCATTGATAGTTACAGTTACTTGGGAATTGGTTAAACCTGCCACTTTTTGACTGTTTTCGCGATCTAAGGCAATGCGGACAGAGATCACTTTGCGATCGAAGTTTTCTCCCGGTTGATTGCTGAAGATATTTTGTTGGTCAACTTTTAAAGCAATTAAGCGCACTTTTCCGCTAACTTCGCCCTTAAACGCCGATCCGGTAATCGTGGCAGTTTGTCCCTTGCGAATTTTCCCGATATCGCTTTGATAGATTTCGGCAATTACTTCCATGCGCTCGGTTTCAGCAAGGTCAACAATTCCTTGATCGCTGATTTGTTCCCCGATACGGGTATTGACTTTAATCACTTTGCCGGTAATTGGCGATCGAATATAGGCCTGATTTAACTCGGTTTGGGCCTTTTTAACGGCAACTAGGGCAGCATTTACCTCCGCTTGGGCTGCCCGCACATCGACTCCCCGCACTTCCGAGACTTGATTTAAAGTGGATCTGGCCTCTTTGATCTGCTGTTGACCGGTGGATTCAATCCGGGCTAGGGTAGTCTTAGCTTCTTGTATCTGTTGTTTACCGGTGCTTTCAATTCTCTCTAGGGTAACTTTTGCTTCTGTTAGTTGTTGATTACTGGTTTCTAAATTTAGTCTTTTACTATCAAAACTAGAGGCGGAAATTGCCCCTTCTTGATAGAGTTTTTCGTAGCGATCAAATTCAGCTTTGGCATTGCGATATTCTGCTTCTAATTTGCCAATTGTCGCTTTTTGGGCAGCCCTATCCCCTTCTAATTGCGCTGTTAATCTTTGGATAGTTGTCCGTTGGTTTGCTTGATCCCCTACCCATTGTGCCTCGATTTTTCGCACGTTAGCGGCATTAGCATCGATTTCACCGACTTTTGCCCCAGCTTTAACCTGTTCTAGTTTGGCTGCGGCTACTTTCACCTGTTCTTGTGCCTGTCGCAGGTTATCCTCTAATCTTTCCTGACTTTCGAGAATGGCGATTATTTGTCCCGTTTTGACGCTATCTCCTTCATCGACTAATAATTGCATGACTCGATCGGAATCAAGCAACATCGGGGCAGATATGCTGATAATTTCTGTCCTCGGTTCAATTCTGCCTAAAGCGGTGATTTTTTGCGGTACGGGCGACGCAATTACAGGGGTTTTGGTTTCGGGTTTGCTGGCGAATTGGGAAAGACTATAAAAGGTGGTTATTCCTAATAATCCTGTGCCTAATACTATTAACCCGATTATTAACTTTTGATTTGGTTTCACAAAAGTTTTACCTTTCATAATTTTTTAGTTAATAAGTGATTGTTGGGGGTTAACAGTTTTTCTGCAAATAAGTAGTAAGAATTTTACCTAATAATTCCATTTGTTCATCGATCGCAATCTGTTCATTGCACCACAGGCGCTCTAATATCAGTCCATTAATAACGCTGACAACTAACCAAGCTACACTCGGATCGCTAATACCTAAAATCTCGATTACTGCCTGATGATAGCGGCGATCAACGCGCTCAAAAAGTTGACTACGACTCAGTTCTTCTCGTCCTTGGTATTGAGAATAATCAATCCATAAGAATAATTGTTTGATGCAGTAATCCTCGCGATTAGTCATAAATTTGCCGAGAATTTTTAGCTTTTCTGTCAGGGTTTTTCCTCGATCAATCTCGGCTTTAGCTAATAAAACATCCTGCCGGCACATCTCCTCGACTAATTGCTCGAAAAGTGCCGCTTTACTGGGAAAGTAGTGGTACAGCGTTCCCGTGGACACTCCCAATCCTTGCGCTAATTCTCTCGTCGTCATGTTAGCATAGCCTTTCTCGGCAAAGAGTTCGGCACTTTTTAAGAGGAGTTCTTTTCGGTATTGTTCTACATCTACTATCTTAGGCATAAGTTTAATATCGAACGTTCGTTATATTTTAGCTTAACATTACTATGAATGGGGAAATCGGCTGTCCCTTTGCCTGTATGCTAGAAAGAGGAGCTAATTCGTTATTGAGCGAGCTTTTTCGCAAGGATTGACAGTATGGGTAATATTCACGAGCAGTTATTAGAGGAATTAGCCGAAGTGGAGTGGAGTGACTTGATCCCCCATGCTCAAAGGGATGCGCTGATCCTAGTTTCCGATTCCCTCAATTTAATCGAAGTGGCAGAAGCGATCGCTGGTGATCAGGTTGCTCAAGTGCAGAATTGGATCGGGGAAAAACTACTAGAAAAACCGACACAGGAGCAATTAAGCGATTGGAATTCCCATCCCGATAACCTTTTTAATACACTAATCGTGCAACCTTTTGTGTTAATTCAGGCCGTAGTTTAGATGAAAAAATAGGAATTGTTGAAAAACTTGGCTCTTCTAGAGTAGTTAGGGACTTGCGCTTTGATAATGTACCATCTGGCTGGTCTGGTTCTTCTAGAGAGCGATTTTCTGGCTGGGATATTATTCCTACGCAAGTCCCTTATGATGTATAGCAATTCAATTTGAGACGTAAATAAGTCCTGCTATGGTAAAATAGAGAAGTTGTGTCAAGAAATGAAAGAAAAAAGGATCTTCGTTACTTGGTCTGGTTCGATAGGGGGGCATAAATCGACTAAATCCTTATCTGGCAAGAGATAATTGATTAGTTCGCTCTAGATCAAAAACAATTGACAAAAATCCCCAAACATTGCTATGAAGATCCCTGTGCCGTGAAATAGTTGATAAACACTAGCGTTGTTTTGTACCATACCAGTCATTATTTCGACGATTATGACTAATTTCTCCAATCAAAGTCTAAGCAACCGCTCGTTTGCAGGAGAAAACCTTGCAGGAGCAAACTTTCGCAATGCCGATATTCGCGGTTGTGATTTCACCAATGCCAACCTCGAAGGAGCCGATTTTTCAGGTGTAAGGACAGGTAAAAGTCTCAGGCAACAGGTTATTCTGATTTCGTGTGTGATTACAGAAACACTTATTTCTATTGCAGTCGCTATCTTCGCCTTTGGGGTTTTGGCTACATTTATATTTGAAAAAATTTTTGCGAATGTAACCACATTTAACGGTTTATTTGCAGGATGTGTTGCGTTTGGGAGTGGGGTTTTATTGTGTTTTTTGTATTTATTATTTCGCCTGATTACAAAAACACACCATAAGGATTTGCCAATGGGTCAATCCATAGTTGCTGTGTTTGTGGGAGTAATTATAATTTTAGGAAAGATGGGATTTGGAGAATTTATAAAAGGGAATATTTTTGGAGGAATTTTTTACTTTAGTCTAGCCATATTTTGCAGTTGGCTAACATGGTTTGGAATTGTATTGGCAGTTCGTACATTTCAACGAGCAACAGGAACATCGTTCACCAAGGCAAATCTTTCCTACGCTCAGTTTATTCAATCCACGTTAACTGGTTGTGACTTTTCCAATTCTGATATCAGTAACGCTAAATTTTACAAAGCAAACTTACGAAATTCTGTTTTAACTAACATCAATGCTGACGGTACAGATTTTTCAGGTGCAATCTTTAAGGGAGCGTACATTCAGAATTGTAGAATCAATGATAATACAAAATTCGATGATGTTATTTGGAGTAGAAAAGCAAAGACTGGATGGCTTGATTTCTCCAATCAAGATCTACGGAATTACTCATTTAAAGATGATCAAAACTTAGTAGGAGCAAACTTTCGCAATGCCGATATTCGCGGTTGTGATTTCACCAATGCCAACCTTGAAGGAGCCAATTTTTCAGGTGTGAAGGCGGGACGAAGCCGCACTCAAGAAATTATTTTAATGGCAGTTGTCTTTGGGATTCTGATTCAGGGAGTGTTTGCTAGTGCGGTAGCGTTTAAGTTTGTAAATGCTTCTTTAATTGAGTTTGCTGGTGCAGTTGTGGGTTCTCTTATATTTTCATTGGGAATCACTTTTACATTTTTGTTCATATTCTCGTTAGCACCAATATTTGATAATGTGCTATCGGTATTACTTTTTTCTCCGGTTATGTATGTGGCTATGGATGGGTTCGCATTTGCGTCAATAGCTACGTTTAATGAATTTACAAAAGGAAGCTTTCTTTGGGGAATTTTTATTGCTGTTATAGCCTTATTTCTTGCGTTGGTGTTATATTTCATCTTCTATGGAATAATTTTAGAATTTCAGAAGATATTGGGGACATCCTTTAGTAAAACAAACTTGTTAGATGCTCAGTTTAGTCAATCCATACTAAGTAATTGTGACTTTTCTAATTCTGACCTCACAAATGCTACATTCCACCGCGCAAAACTACAAAATGTTAACCTCGCTAATGCTAAAGCTCACGGAACGGATTTTTCGAGAGCAAAGTTCAAAAATATCAATATTCAAAATTGGAGTATTGATGCGGATACCAATTTCAATGATGCCATTTTGAGTCGAGAGCTTATTACTACATTGCTTGACTCCTCTAATCAACATCCTATCAATGTGCAGGATGGAGAAACCGATACTGTATCTAATGTCAACCCCCTTGACTTCTCCAATCAGGATCTAAGGAATCGCTCATTTAAAGATAATCAAAACCTAGCAGGAGCAAACTTTCGCAATGCCGATATAAGAGGTTGTGATTTCACCAATGCCAATCTTGAAGGAGCAGATTTTTCGGGTGTAAAATCAGGACGAAGCCACCGTCAAAAAATTATTTTAATTGCAGTTGCTTTAGTAGTTATGATTCAGGGAGCGTTTGCAGCAAAAATTGCCTTTGAGTGTTCTAGTGCATCGATAATTCATTTGGCAGTGGCGGTTGTGGGTTTGTTGGGATTGTCGTTAGGGATAGCTTTTACGTTTTTGTTTATATCTACAACAGTTCCAGAGACTTCCACAGCAATACTTTTTTCTGCGGTTATGTTTGTGGCTATAGACGGATTTAATTTTGTTGCTATAACTACGTTTAATGAATTTACAAAAGGCAATCTTATTGTTGGAAATCTTCTTGCAGTTATCACTTTACTTCTGGGTTTAGTATCATGTTTCTTTTTTGCAGTATTGTGGATGGGATTTAAAGAACTTCAGAAGATATTGGGGACATCCTTTAGTAAAACAAACTTGTTAGATGCTCAGTTTAGTCAATCCATACTAAGTAATTGTGACTTTTCTAATTCTGACCTCACCAATGCTACATTCCACCGCGCAAAACTACAAAATGTTAACCTCGCTAATGCTAAAGCTCACGGAACAGATTTTTCGAGAGCAAAGTTCAAAAATATCAATATTCAAAATTGGAGTATTGATGCGGATACCAATTTCAATGATGCCATTTTGAGTCAAGAGCTTATTACTACATTGCTTGACTCCTCTAATCAACATCCCATCAATGTGCAGGATGGAGAAACCGATACTGTATCTAATGTCAACCCCCTTGACTTTTCCAATCAGGATCTAAGGAATCGCTCATTTAAAGATAATCAAAACCTAGCAGGAGCAAACTTTCGCAATGCCGATATTCGCGGTTGTGATTTCACCAATGCCAATCTTGAAGGAGCAGATTTTTCAGGTACAAAGGCAGGACGAAGCCGCACTCAAGAAATAACTTTCATTGTGGCCGTCTTGATAGGTGTCGTTCAGGGATTTTTGGGGTCGAAAGTATTGACATTTTCTTATGATTTTGGAGGATATATTTTAAGTATACCTATTATGATTTTAGGTTTGCTTATAGGTCTATTTGTAAGTCATTCTTTGATAACATTTTTACGTTCACTTTCTGAAAGCTTAAACAAAGAGTTTGTTAATGACACCTTGTTGATGTCCTCTTTTTCTGGATTTTTTCTTGATAATATTCTTGGTTTACACTTAATTCTTGCGCCATTTTGTTTATTTTTGTTATGGATGTTAATTGGAGACTTTGAACTAAAAACTGGAACATTTTTGAACAAAGCAAACCTATCCCGTACTCAGTTTATCGAAGCCACGCTGATCAATTGCGATTTCTCTAGTTCTGACCTCAACAATGCCACATTCTACAAAGCGACTTTGCGAAATTCTAACTTTGCTAATGCCAACGCCAACGGTACGGACTTTTCTAGTGCTAAATTAATAGGAACAAATAAGAAAAATTGGAATATTAATGCTGATACTAATTTTAATGAAACCATTTTTATTGAAAATATTAGTACGATATGGCTTGGTTTTTTAGTCAATTTCTTTAAAAAGGCAAACTTATTAGGTTTATTTTTAATGGGATTTTCTTTTGCTTGCTACATACCTCTTATAGTTCCTTTTGTCAATTCAAATATTCTTTTATTTTTAAAATTAATTATTGTAGTATGGCTCATATTTTCTATATTAATATCTCCACTTTTTTCTCGTTTTTCTGACAAAGATATAACAAAACTTAGAAAAAAACTTAGAATTCCTTTTATTGGCTTAATATTTACTACTTATATAATATATATTATTTATAGAATTTGTATACTTTTTGGAGGCGAGCATGAACATATTGGTGGTACGGGTTCTATTTCATTTTCATCGGCTGGCTCTCTACTAGGAGATATTTTCTGGCTTCCTATTTTATCTTTAGCTTTAGTAATTAGAAAGATAAGACGGAACGGTAGAAATTTATTTATTTCTATTATTTTTACTGTTAGCAGTTTTGCTTTTGGGATTGGTGTGGGATATTTAATTTTTGTAACATTGCCTAATTTGATTTTACTAGGTTGGATTACAATGCCTATAGGATTGTTGTTTTTAATATCTTCATTTCCATTTGAAGATAGCTAACTTTTACCAACAACGGAAAATCATATCAAAGGAGCAAAACTATGTCAGTATTCGATATGCGTCATCAGACAGTTACAAACCAAACAAATAATAATTATAGCTTTGCTGAAGCTCAAAATCAAGCCGATTTGATTATTGAGCTAGAGAAATTGAAGTCTGAAGTAAGCAACGCTGGAGAATCTCAAGTCATCAATGCCGAAATTGTTACAGAGGTTCAAGAGCAAATCCAAAAAGCTGTCGATCAAGCAAAAAAACCTGAACCTAATAAGGATGTAATTGCAGGTTGTCTAAGCACGGCTAAAGGCTTTATGAAGGGAGTCGCCGAAGCTGGTGGAATCGTTGCTGGAATTGTTAAAGCTATTGAATTAGTCCAAAAACTGTTTTAGCCGATGTTGACTGGTATATTCTTGCAGTCGTTTACAAATACACAGCCTTGTAAATACTGATTCAAAGGAACTAAAAAACTATGTCAAATTTTGATCAGCAGGGGCAAATTGTCTATCATCAAATTAACCAAGTAATCAATCAACAAATTATTAATGTTAATGATGAGATGGTTGAAAAATTTGTAGAAAATTTTGCCTCTCTACTTCCTCTCGATGCGGATGATAAAATAAAAAAATCTATTACTCTGTACATTATCACCGAATATGCAAATAACGGTAACTTACCCATATCGCCTGAACAATTAACTTCTCTATTGGAAAAGCTTAATCAATTAAGCATTGATGAATTCAATAGGCTTTTATCTTCTGACAAAAAATATAAACAATTAAGGCACAACTTAGGCTGGTATATTTCTGTTGGGGCTGGTGTTGGAGTCGGCGTTGGTTATGCGTCTGCAAAAGTAGATATAGAAAAGATTATTCAAGAGTTAACCCATAATAATAGTTTGTATGTTCCTGACTTGACTCCTTCTTCATCAAGTAATCCTAGTTCGCAAACAGAAGATAACTCAGAACAGCACTATCCTAGAAGTTCAATTCCTAAAGAGCATATAGCTAGTTCAGTCATATTGCACAAATCTATAGACTCTTTACCTGACACTAGAGAACCATTTCTCCCTGTTAGCAGTAGTCGCGGTAGCAGTTCTTTTCCAACCCACCACCAAGAGCAATTGTTAGAGAGTTCTATTAATCATAATATAAGTGGAGGATCACCAGAACCTCACCCAATCAGTTTGGACAAGTCTAACGGAGATATTGAAGATTGTGACCACTTAAATCATTGTGGCCACTGTGACCATTGCGATCACTGCTTTATAGCTACTGCTGTCTATGGCACTTACGAATCACCTCAAGTTATCAAATTAAGACACTTTCGAGACGAAAAACTGAGAATGTATCTATTAGGAAAGTTATTTATTTTAATATACTACAAATTATCGCCACCTTTAGCTCGCTGGCTTAAAGATTCACCAAACTTTGCCAAACCAGTTCGTCATATCCTTGATATGCTTGTCAAATGCTTAGAAAGTTAATTTATAGATGTTTCTCTATGCACACAAGAACAAAACGGAAAGTATCGATTTCCAAATTGTTAATATTTGTTATTCCATTAGTCGATTGTTTAGAGAAAATCGGTTTACGGTTTATTCTTGATTTTGCTGTTATTCACTGTATCCGATTCTATCAAAAATATCTTTCGCCTCGTAAAGGATTTTCCTGTGCTTACAGCGTACTTTATAGATGTGAATCATGCTCGGAGTATTTTCGGAAAACTGTAAAAATTTACGGTTTGAAAAAGGCAATTTTTCTGTTTCAGAAGAGACTAGAAGAATGTAAACTTGCTTATAGAGAACTACTGAAGGGAGACAATAAAAATTAGCTCCATAAAACATAAACACTAATACACATTAATTTTGTAGTAGAGCTACTCTTAGTCAGTAGCCCAGCAGGATGAGCTACGCAGTGCTAAACCAATGAAAAAAGTACAGCAAAGACAATACCCTCCCCACTTGCATGAGAAAGGAATTGTTTTGTGTAAAGAATAATCCTGGCATCGAGCTATTGTCCCGGTCGGCAACCCGACAAGTATCTTGGCCACGGTGAAGTTTCACAACCGAGTTCGGGATGGAATCGGAGTGGTGCCATCACGT
>NZ_JAJTDH010000116.1:0-20956 GCF_021300285.1 Microcystis sp. 49638_E5
CACCCCACACCCCACACCCCACACCCCACACCCCACACCCCACACCCACGAAAAACTTTTTGCCGCAAACCCTAATTATTGCCCCCCCAATAGCTATCGTTGCTCTTTTCGAGCAGCGAATCATTAATAATTTCTTTCTAAACGGCAAAACCGATAAAAAATTTCTATCAAAAAACTGGCAAAAATTGGCAAGACGAAAAATGCTGATCAGCTTGGAACAACTGAGATAGAGCATCGTCAATCTGGACATTCAAAATGTCACCAACTTGCCGTGATCCCGGTGCTAATGGTCAGAGGGAGACTTGCATGATTTCAAAATCTAAGTTAATCTCTCCTAAAAGTCACCTTTAGGTATTTTGACTAAAAAGTAAAGTTGTCTAACTTCTACTCTAGCCTCAAGGCTAATGCTGAAAGCTAGACCCATCGGCTTAATCGACTGGCTCTAGCTAACTCTTTACACCACAGGAGGTCTGTTTGAAAGAGACTTTTATCCACCACCCCATCACATCCGCTACCCCAGAAAAGAATTGCACCGCTGAGTCTAACCGAGTCCGTTACTCAGTTGCTCTGCTGGGATTAGCACTCTCTCTGGGAGTACCTAGCATTCTCAACTCCACCTCAGAATCAGCCCAGGCCGCCAATTCTGTACCCTTAGAATGGGAAGTGATCGACCTGTCCCAAAAAGCCAAAGCTGCGGGTAAAGAACTCAAAGAACCGCAGATAATCCCATCCCAAGCACTGGCCACCGTCAAATTCATCGCCACATCAGTAGTGGAGCATCAGGTAAAACCGGGAGAATCCCTGTGGAGTTTAGCCGACAGCTATCAAACCACCCCCACAGCGATCGCTAACAGCAATAATCTCTCCCCCCATTCCGATTTGATTATCGGACAAACTTTAAAAATACCCACTCCTGAGCAGTTGCCCTCGGCAGCCCCGGCAGCAACTCCTGAGCAGTTGGATAGTTCCTCTGCTAGTCTCCGTCAAACCCGTCAACGTCTCCAAGAAAGTTTGGCCGCCTTACGGACCGAGGAAACCCCCCATCAGTCCCATTCTGGGGAAACAGTAATCGTTACTGAAACTACCGCTCTCGTTCCCGATAATTCGCCAACTAGCGTCGAGATTCCCGTTATCGCTCCCGAAGAATCCCCCCAACCAACTAGCCAGGTGATCCCGATTCCCGTTCCCACCCCTGAAAGCGATCGCCCGATAGCCACAATTCCCCTTAATCCTCCCTTGACAAGCAGACCGGAAATTCCCAGCTTTGCCCTACGAAATCCGGCTCCTGTGACTGAAATTCCCGCCGTTCCCAATCCTAGGGTCATAGTTCCCCCAGAAAACCAAGTTTATCGGGTTCGGCCCGGGGATACCTTAAACACGATCGCTCGCGCTCTCGGCATTACCCCCGCCGAATTAGCTAGGGAAAACGGCATTGACAACCCCAACCGGATTAAAGTTAATCAAACCCTAGTGGTTCCCGACCGCTCTGCCACCGCTAGAGTTAATCAAAATCTTACTCCCTTGGTCGGCGATCGCCCTAGGTTGTCCTTTAACCCCAGTAATCGACAAAATCCGCCCGCGGAAACTGTCACCACGGAGACGGAAGAATTCCCCGAAAATATCACCGGCAGCTATCGGGAAAGATTGCGCCAAGAGGTGGCTAATCTGCGGGAAACTAACCTTTCGGAAACCCAGAAAAGTATCGCTATTCCCGTCGATAATCCCGCAGAAACTGTCGAGGATCGGCAAATAACCGCTAATCCCCAATGGACCGCCCTTCGTTCGCGTTCTAACCAAAGCACCCCCCCCCAGATTATCGGTTCGGCTCCTACCAATGTGGAAGAATATAATGACCGCCTACGAATTCCCGTCGGCGAAACCGTAGAACCTTCCCTTCCTCCCCTCGCTAATCCTGATGAGCATTTACCTAATCCCGCCCCTATTTTTACCGGCTTTATCTGGCCCACCAGGGGGGTGTTAACCTCCGGTTTCGGTTGGCGCTGGGGCAGACCTCATCGCGGCATCGATATCGCCGGTCCAGTGGGTACACCAGTTGTGGCGGCGGCCGCCGGTGAAGTAATCTCCTCCGGTTGGAATTCTGGCGGTTATGGCAATCTGGTGAAACTGCGTCACCCCGATGGTAGCGTCACTCTCTATGCCCATAACAGCCGTCTGCTGGTGCGTCGCGGCCAAACTGTTCAGCAAGGCGAGCCAATCGCCCACATGGGCAGCACCGGTTTTAGCACCGGCCCCCATCTACATTTCGAGGTTCACCCCTCCGGCCAGGGAGCAGTCAATCCCATGGCTTTCCTGCCAGGCAGACGTTAAAGATGCCCGCAAAGGGAAGAAAAAATCTTCCCTTTTTTGCTCTTGTGCAATCGGGTGATTATGTGTTATGATTGATAACTGTGTAAACAACGGCTTAGTAGCTCAGTTGGTCAGAGCAGGGGACTCATAAGCCCAAGGTCGGCAGTTCAAATCTGCCCTGAGCCATTGGACAAGATCCAAGAAAACCAGCAAGATTATAGTCAGGGGATATCTCGTTCCCTTTTACTTGGGAACGCTCCCTTCAGGTTCTACCTGATAACTTTTTACTGATAACAGCAGCAAGGGAATTCCAAAATTTATTATATCAATTGTACTATAAATTTTGCCGATACAGTCACTACCATAATATTATGGTAGGATCGCCTAGGGGTCAGTGAGTTTATCGAACTGCGTGCGCCCAAAATGTCCTATAGATATTTCGACCAAATTGAGATGCAGCCACGGAAACGCTCTAGACCTGAAGAGGTAAAAATTTATGAAAGCTGAAGATTTTGACCGCAAATTTGATGATGGAGAAAATATCATCGAATACTTGGATTTAACTAAAATTAAACGTTCTAATTCCGAGGAACAAACAATTGCGTTTGAGTTTCCCTCATGGATGGTAGAGGCTCTTGAGCAAGAAAGTCAGCGTCGTGATTTACCGTTACAAGCTATTGTCAAAGACTGGATTGGGGAAAAATTGGCGTTGTCAAATTGAAAGATGATCCGAATCAGCACCGAAACTCAAATTACTTTGATAGCAAGGATTGCATTGCATCTTTCCTATTCTGATCTGACAACGCCTAATTATCAATCGCTGCACTGTAATCATCGCCAAGCTGATTATTTTTTCCCTTGCAGTAGGCCAAAACGAATTAAACCCGACTCGTAACCGCGCCGCATTAACCCTAAAGATAAAGCTCCTTGGATAGTAGTGTAACCGCTTGCTAACAAACCAGCGATCGCATCTGTGCTGAGGGCCGAGTCAATCACCACATCCCAAAAGGCCGCCACCGATAGGGACCAATCATCGGTTTTTAGGTCTTGAAAGCCAACTTCACGGGCAATATCGGCGTATTCTGGCAAAGAAATCACATAGGGCAGACAATAAACCTGATAAATCTCGTTTAATAGTTTAATCTCCCCTTCCGTTAAATTACCGGCCAGGGAAGTGGTGGGACGATGACACCAAGTAGCCATCAAAAAAGTCCCTCCGGGCTGCAAAACCCGATAACATTCCCGCAGAAATTGCCTTTTATCGGGCATATGTTCGCCACTTTCCAATGACCAGACCAGATCAAAATTATCGTCAGGAAAAGGGGTTTTTAGGGCATCAGCCACACAAAAACTGACTTGTTCTTCTAAATTGAACTCTTGCGCTCTTTGGCTGGCTCTAGCGGCTTGTACCGGGGAAAGGGTAATCCCCACCGCTTGGCTGTGAAATTTTTCGGCCAGATAAAGACTACTGCCACCAATACCACAACCTACATCAAGAATCCGATTAGCACCGGTGACATGACCCCAAGTTAATAATTCTTCTATTAAATCAATTTGTGCCTGACGGCGATCGAGTTTAATCTTGCCGCCGCGACCGTAGTAACCATGGTGCATATGTTCGCCCCAAATCCTTTCCCACAGTCCACTAGAGGAGTCATAAAAATCGGCTATTCGTTGATAAAGTTCCATGGTGATTTCCTAGTTGACGAGGGGCGCTCTTGCCAGAGAGCCAAAACACTTACTTAACCCTAACCCGAAACTCTCGGCAAAGGACAAAACCCTTGAAAGTCTATCAATGGCTAGGTGGGGTGAAGACCATCAAACCCGACAGCAACCCCGAAAATCGTGTCAGAATAGATCATTGTAGTCACTGATTATCTTTGAGAAAAATATTTATATGTTAGGACGGGACAGCTACGATTTAATCATTGTCGGGGGCGGTATAGTCGGGACCACCCTAGCGGTGGCTTTAAAAAATACAGGATTAAATATCGCTATGATCGAGGAACGTCCCCTAGAGGTGGCCGCCTCCCGTCGTCAAGCTTATGCCCTCTCGCTGATGTCCAGCCGAATTTTTACAGGCTTGGGTATCTGGGATAAAATCTCGCCCAGTATCGGTAAATTTCGTCATATTCGCCTTTCTGATGCCGATTACCCGATTTTTGTCCCCTTTGTGGTCGATGAGCTAAAAACCGATTATTTGGGCTATGTGGGCGAACATCAAGTGATTTTAACCGCCCTGCACAAGGCCAGCCAAGATTGCGATCGCATTGACTGGTTATCCCCGGCTAAAGTGTTAGAAGTGGAGTACGGAGCAGAAACAGCCACTGTCACCCTGGAAGAAGCCGGTCAAACCCGAAAAATCACCACAAAATTAGTCATCGGGGCCGATGGGGCCAGATCCGCTATCCGACAAGGGGCGCAAATTAAAACCAAAGGTTGGAAATATTGGCAATCCTGTGTCGCTTTCACCATTAAACATCAACTCGATCGCAACGATACCGCCTTTGAAAGATTTTGGCCCACCGGTCCGATGGGCATTTTACCGCTCCAGGGTAATCGCTGTCAGATCGTTTGGACAAATCCCCATGGGGAAGCGAAAAAACTGCAAGAAATGCCCGAAGCGGAATTTATCAAGAAATTAGAAGCATATACGGGGGGATTACTAGGAAAACTCGAATTAGTTAGCTCCCGCGCTCTCTTTCCCGTACAGTTAATGCAGAGTGATACCTATGTTAAACCCCGACTGGCTTTAATTGGTGATGCCGCTCACTGTTGTCATCCCGTCGGTGGTCAAGGTTTAAATTTAGGCATTCGCGACGCAGCTGCTTTAGCGCAGGTATTAAAGGAAGCAGTAGAAAAGCAAGAAGATATAGGATCGCTTTCTACCCTAAAATCCTACGAAAAATGGCGTAGATCGGAGAATTTAGCGATTTTAGGCTTCACGGATTTTCTAGATCGCCTGTTCTCCAATAACTGGCCGCCTATCGTTGTCATCCGTCGTCTCGGATTGGCAATGATGCGCGGTTTCCCCCCGTTGAAATTGTTTGCCCTGCAATTAATGACGGGATTAAAAGGACGTATTCCCCAATTAGCTAGATAGCCGGCCACTAATTCCGGGGATGGGGGAGAAAGGAAGAAAAAAAAAAGCTTGCAAAATGCTGCGATTATCGCTATGATGGTTAAGGTTCAATATCGGGGCGTAGCGCAGCTTGGTAGCGCACTACTTTGGGGTAGTAGGGGTCGTGGGTTCGAATCCCGCCGCTCCGATTTCAGAAAAACAGAGAGTCAGGTAGGGATGCACCCAATCCCTACTTTGTCCTGTTTACTCGAAATTTTCTTAATTTATCAGCCTTTCTGATCAAGTTAGTTCACCATTAGGATCACTGCTCTAGGAGAAAATGTCTAATCAAATATCAGCTTACGGTTCCTGGAAATCACCGATTACCTCCGATCTAATTGTGGCAGAATCGATTAGTCTTGGCGGTGTAACTCTAGATGGAGAAGATATTTATTGGTTAGAAGGCAGACCACAGGAAAAGGGGCGAAATGTTTTAGTTAAATTAAACCCCGACGGCACAACCACAGAAATCACCCCAGCACCTTTTAATGTGCGAACTCGTGTCCATGAATACGGGGGAGGTTCCTATCTAATTGTTGCCGGAATTATCTATTTTTGTAATTTTGCCGACCAAAGAATTTATCGCCAAACTGCTGAGAGTTTACCCCAACCTCTGACCCGAGAAAATTCCTGTCGTTATGCGGATTTAATTCTCGATGAATTTCGCAATCGTTTAATCTGTGTTTGTGAAGATCATAGCCAAAAAGATCGGGAACCGGTTAATAGTATTGTCAGCATCGATGTGGATACGGGAGAAATAGAAACTTTAGTATCTGGCGATGATTTTTATACCTCTCCTCGCCTAAGCACCGACGGTTCTCGATTAGCTTGGATTAGTTGGAATCATCCTAATATGCCTTGGGATAGTTCTTTTCTCTGGGTGGCGGATATTAATAATCTTTATTTGAGTAATATTCGGGTCATTGCTGGTGGTGAAAATGAGTCGGTGTGTGAACCGCGCTGGTCTGCCGATGAACAGTTATATTTTACCAGTGATCGCAATGATTTCTGGAACTTTTATTGCTTTAAACACGATGAACAAATAGAAGCGGTTCTCAAACCCATCGAGGCTGAATTTGCCTATCCTCATTGGGTTTTTGGTTTATCTAACTACGGTTTTGCTGGGGAATCCCAGATTATTTGTAGCTATACAAAAGATGGTCGTTGTTATTTAGGAAGTATCGATACTGTTAATCGAGAATTTCAAGAAATTATTACTACTGATACTAACATTTCTTCCCTACAAGTTAGGGAGAACAAAATAGTTTTTATCGGCGGTTCTTTCAGGGAAGTAACGGCGGTTATCTCAATGGATTTAGCCACAGGAACGAGAGAAGTTCTCAAATCTTCCAGTAATTTAACTATTTCTAGCGATTATTTCTCGATTCCGGAAATGCTCGCTTTTCCCACCAGTCAGGGACTAACTGCATTTGCTTGGTATTATCCCCCCAAAAACCCCGATTATACCGCCCCCAATGGCGAATTACCGCCCCTTTTAGTCAAAAGTCACGGTGGACCGACGGCTGCGGCCACCTCTAGTTTAAGTCTGCGGGTGCAATACTGGACCAGTCGCGGCTTTGGCTATCTAGATGTCAATTATGGCGGTAGTACGGGTTATGGTCGTCAATATCGTCAGCGTTTGCTGGGAAATTGGGGAATTGTCGATGTGGAAGACTGCATCAACGGGGCAAAATATTTGGTTAATCAGGGATTAGTCGATGGGGAAAGATTGGCAATTTCTGGAGGCAGTGCCGGGGGTTATACAACTTTAGCGGCCTTAACTTTTCATGATACTTTTAAAGCAGGAGCTAGTTATTACGGAGTTAGTGATTTAGAGGTTTTAGCCACCGATACCCATAAATTCGAGTCGAGATATTTAGATAAATTGGTGGGACGTTATCCCGAAGAAAAGGAAATTTACTATCAGCGCTCGCCTATTCATTTTACCGCTCAGTTATCCTGTCCGGTGATCTTTTTCCAAGGTTTAGAAGATCGGGTAGTTCCACCCAATCAAGCGGAAATGATGGTAGAAGCTTTAAAAGCGAAAGGTTTACCCGTTGCTTACGTTCCCTTTGCGGGAGAACAACACGGATTTCGTCAAGCTGAATCGATAAAACGAGCATTAGATGCAGAATTTTATTTTTATTCCCGTCTCTTTGGTTTTACTCCTGCCGACAATTTAGAACCCGTAGAAATTAAGTAGTCGTGCCAAGTTAATTTCCTAGGTCAGTAATCGGTGAACAGCAGATATAGACCTAATATTATCTAAAGACTAAAAGTCTTTCTAGTTAAGAAACTTCCCCGAATAGAAATGATTTTAATTGCCCCATGTTTTTCTTAGTCGCCTACCCACGATTCAGACATATTTGAGGAGAAATCGAGCAAATAGGTCGAGTTCGTAACTATTCTGATTGACTGGTATCATTTGAAATGACTACACAGCAATCTGCTCATAAAATTGGCCGATTGTCAACAGCGTTTGAGATGCGCTTACCCTTTTCTAGGTTGGCAGTGGTTGCTTGACCAAGAACAAGAGGTAAGGCAGCGTAGGATTATTTTTTAATGTAAATACGAACTCCTTGAACTTCATCAACTAGCCGATAATTTTCATTGATAACCTTAGCGATTTCAGGAAAAACTTCGTGTCCCTGAGTTTCTCTATCGGTAAAGAAAAACATTCTTGGAGCTACAGCATCAACAAATAACTTAGCATTAGAATTAATTCGCCGGTACCAAACCCGTGTCAACATATAGCTCTGATGCCCATCCCCAGACCGCCATAGATTCACCAGGAGAAGCATACTTGAGAATAGTTTTAGCAATCGGACTAAGATAATTTCTAGCAAATCTTCTGCGATTATTAAGGTAAACATTATCCGATTTTATTATTGTGGCAACTTCTAAAAAACTACTAGCAACTGTAATAAAAATGACACCTGTTAAAAGAGAGAAGTTGAAGTTTGAAAGAGTTAATTGCGACACCTGTAATACTTGTGCCAGTTCACCTATAAAAACACCGATGAGAAATCCACTAGGTATGATTAGAAACAGCAAATAATGAGTAAACCCGTTCCCCGGTCTGATAATTGAATAACTCGATGCTGCCCAAATAAATAAACTGTAATAGACAAAGCAAAATGTCTGGTACTTTTCTTGATTTTGGCTTAAGGAAACACGCTTTAATATTAGAAATGGTACTCCTAATATCAAGACAATTGCTGTTAATAAAAATAATATCTGTGTATCTGGCACTCCTCTTAACATCCGAAGAAATATGATAATTTTTCCGAAAAAGCTTAGTTGATTTACGTTTCCCATCAAACCATGAGTAGAATAAATCAATAAATTCTGTTCTATGTAAGATTTCCAGAAAGCATCATATATTGAGAAAATTGTTAGATATAGTATGACCAGAGCGGAGAACAACATTCCCCCAAGAAAGAAAGCAGCAAGACTCCTGATGAATTGACCTCTCGCGCTGCTTTTTAGCCAGAGGATATGCAAAAATATACAAGCAATTGAGAAAGCTATAGGAACTGACTGAATTTTGGCAAAAGGAGTAGTTCCCAGGATAAAACCCAAGGCAAATATCAGCCGATTAGGATTAGATGAATTACCAGCATAATATTTACAAACGATTAACAAAGCCACACTTAATATTGCCACCGAAAAATGTTCACTTGTATAATGCACATAGTCGAAAAATGTCATGAAGGCGACAGTGGTAACCACAGGAACTATTGCTAGGCGAGAAAGGCTCTTATCGTAGAGAGTGGATAAGGCATAATAAAGACAAACAATAGCAGCAATGATCATGATTAAGCCGATCACACGACTACTAGCATATTCAATTCTGAACCCAAAAAAAGCTGGTAGAGTCAGAGGATAGACATTGAGTGGTCCAGATGAACCTGTATCTACCGCACGCCAGAAAACTGGATCTTTCAACAGTTTTATTGCACCCGAGGTAAATAGTGCCTCATCGGGGTTTAGCATTGGTGGCAAGAAACCTGGCCAGCGTGCTGCTAAAATAAAAGTCACTAAGGAGATAATAAATATTAGATTTGACAATAAAAATTTCTGTATCTTACCCGTGGGAGTTGTCAGGAATATGAGAGGAGCAAAAGCGCAAAAAATGAAGATAATAAAAGTGACTATTACCGATATTCTGTAAATAATTGACAAAGATTCAACATTTGCCAAGTTACTCAGTAGCCACCACCGTAAATCAATTTGGTTATTTACCATTTTTTCACCTTTTAGGGATCAATATACAAGTATTTTTTCTTTTAGACGATTTTGCACATCATTGGGAGAGATTTTTAACTGCTTCTGCACCGACTTAGGAATGATAAGTTCCTAATTCATCAAGCTTGTTCAGAGGGAGCATCTCATTTGTGCAAGTGAGTAATTAGGGTATGCTGAATATTAATGGAAGCATTACTAGAAACCAGTTTTGGGACTTTTTTAGTCAAAAAAGTGCAAGAAATAAACCTTGAGAAATCGATCCGAGGGACTCAAAATCCTTGCACTTTCATTCGACTCCCGACGACCGACTCCTAACCCCAGCAACAAACTTTTTCAGCAAACCCTAATTAATTGGCAAGAGTTCTATTAAATCCTCTGATCTTTTTAAACTCCCCGACGCTGAATTTTTCCTGCCCCGATTCGATACTTTATTGATTGCGAATAACTTTCTCATTATCAATTTCCCTCCCAGATTTTTAAATAAGCATTTTCCATATTTTGGGCGAATTTTTTCCCTTGCCAGAGGGGAGCTGTGTCACGATTTCCTAACAGTTGATGACTGATGTCTTGACGAAAGGAACGATCGAGTCCTAATTTTACTCCCCAGTGGATATATTCTACCTCATTCCAGCCAATTCCGGCTTCAATACCAGCATTAATCATAAAAGTATAACTATTGCGGGCGGAAAATTGTTCTCCTACCAGTGTAACTAAAGGGATTCCTTGCCATAAAACTTCTAAGGTGGTGGTAGCACCATTGTAGGGGTAGGTATCTAATACCACATCGGCAATCTGTAAATTAGCGCGATGGGTATATTCATCTATATCTCTCGGTAAAAACCGCAATCTTTGGGGATTAACTCCCTCGCGAATCGCTATTTCAGTAAATAATTCTTGAATTTTTTCAGTCTTACCGACTCCCTTAATCAGAAAATAACTATTAGGCACTTGTGCGAGAATTTTCATCTGAAGTTTAATAGTATCAGGATGGCGTTTCATGCCACTTTGTGCGGAAAAATAGATGGTAGCATCGGGGGGAATTTCTAAATCTTCTCGACGGAGATTGGGAGTGCCGATTTCAAAACCATCCACTGCTAAATATGTCTCTGGTAAACGATAGATTTTTTCTCGATAATATTCCTCCGCTTGCTGGGGTAAAACGTAGGGATCGGCGATATAGTAATCTATAGTTGCTAATCCAGAAGCATCCCAACCTAACCAAGTCACTTGTTTTGCTGCGGGTTTCAGGGCCATAATCTGATTGGTGAAATTATGGGTTAAACTATCTAAATCTACTAGAATATCTATCCGATCCTGTTGAATTTGTTGGGCAACTTCTAGGGGATTTTGAGCGTAGGGAAAATGACGGATAATATCTCGGCTATCCCGGAACCATTGACGGGTAATTTCATCTTCTTCTTGGTTAATAGTATAGATGGCTATTTGCAATTTTTCTCGATCATGATGGTGAATTAACCAACGACTTAACCAAGCGACAGAATGATGTTTTAAGGTACTGGCAAGATAACCAATAGTTAGTTTTTCTGAAGCTTTTTCGTTTGTAATTAAAGGAGTTTTAAAACTATTATTATCAAGAAAAATTTCGGCGACGCAATTAGTTAATTTTCGGTTGGCTAAGGCTCGATCGCCTAGGTAGGGTAGGGGACTAGAAACATTGAGAAAGCTAGTTTTAATAATCGGTTCTAGAGTAATATTTTTCCGACGGGTTAATTCCTGTAATAAATCATGATATTCTTGATAAATATGATCAATTTCTTGCCAAACTCCCCAGCGCAAAAGTATTAACAAAATTAGATAATTACTGTATAACTTTAGGGTTGGGGTTAGACAAATTTCTCGCAACTGATAGGCAGTTATCAAAGAATTATCAAAGTCTTCTGCTAAAATATAGAGGTTAACCAATTGTTCCAAAAGACTCAGATCATTAGGTCTTAATTGCAGACAAAGTTTAATAATTTCTACTCCAAAAGCGGGACTTTGTTGCTCGTTGGTGACTCGTGCTGATATCTGAAAAGCTTGCGGGATAAAACTATCGGCTAATTCCCCTAGGTAAGGTAAACTTGCTTGAGCTAAATCTAAAGTTAATTCATGGGGATATAAAAGACTTTTGAGAACTACATTTAAAAGCAATTCTCGATCAGGATTATATCTGAGATTCTCTTGAATAGGATAATTAAGTAGTTCTCCTGGAGCGAATATTTCTAAATCTAAAGCTAAGTCGAATAAAGCTAATAAATTATTAATTGACTTGGGAACAATTTCCTGTAGATGATAGCGAAAATATTCTACAGCTGCCAGATCACCTTTTCTTTGTTGTCGTCGCGCTTCTGCGTCTAAAACTGCTTCTAATTCTGCTTGCCATTGCTTAACTTCTTCCGGATTACCTCCCCTGAAAACATTTTGCCACATCACCTGTGCCTCTGCTTCTAAATTTTGCAGAAGATAGGCAACTCCTAAGTACCAATAGTCAGAAATATTTTCGGGATTGTTATCGATTAGTTCCTCGTAGATTGCCGCAACTTGGCGATAATTCTCGGCAATTAAAGCTTGATAAGCGTCAGGATGCCACATAAATCAGTTATCAGTAAACAGTAACCAGTAATCAGCGAAAAAGTGACAGTTAGGGTGATAAAGCTCAAAAAGAATTGACTCATAACTGGGAACTGTCAACTTAAAACTTACATCTGATAACTGATAACTGATAACTGAAATTAAAACACTTTAGCGATGGCTGCTTCTAGCTTATCCATAGCCTCATCTACTTCTGTTTCCGAGACGATTAAAGGAGGTACAAAACGGAGAACTTTCGGACCTGCGGGGGCAATTAATAAACCCTCTGCCAAGGATGCATTAACAATAGTAGATGAAACTAACTCACTTTCTGAATTAATTTCCAGACCATTAATTAAACCCCAACCGCGCACATCAACAAATAGATGGGGATATTGAGAAGCAATCACGCGTAAACGGGCCCGTAATTGTTCCCCTCGCTGCTGGACATTTTCGAGAAGATGATCCCGTTCAATGGTTTGTAATACTGTTAAAGCTGAGGCACAAGCGAACGGATTACCTCCAAAGGTACTCGCATGACTACCCGGTTCAAACACATCACAGAATTTTCTGCACATCATCGCACCGATGGGAATACCCCCCGCTAAACCCTTAGCAGAAGTGAAAATATCCGGTTCCACTCCTAAATTCTCATAACCCCAGAGTTTACCAGTTCTTCCGACTCCCACCTGTACCTCATCAAAGACAAGCAAAATGTTATTTTCGTCGCAAATTTGCCGTAAACGTTGGAAATATTCGATATCTCCCGGACGAACTCCCCCTTCACCCTGCAGCGGTTCCAACATAATCGCGGCCACACGACGATTACCCTCATCGAGATCAGCGATCGCATTTTCCACCGCTTCGATATCATTATAGGGAATATAGGCAAACCCTGGCATCAGGGGTTCAAAATCTTTTTGGTACTTCGGTTGACCGGTTGCGGTGATGGTAGCTAAAGTCCGACCGTGAAAACTAGCGTGAGCGGTTAAAATCACTGGCTGTTCGAGGAAATCTAGAACCGTATGGGCATATTTCCGCACTAATTTAATTGCCGCTTCGTTCGCTTCCGCACCAGAATTACAGAAAAAGACCTTATCAGCGCAGGAATGATCGACAATCCATTTAGCTAGTTCCCCTTGTTCGGGAATATAGTATAAATTCGAGACATGATGGAGTTTTTGGATTTGCTGGCTAACCACTTCAATTAAAGCAGGGTGCGCGTGACCGAGGGTACAGGTGGCAATTCCCGCGACAAAATCAAGGTATTGTTTACCGGAAGTATCCCAGAGAAGACAGCCTAACCCTTTGGCGATCGCAATGGGAAAACGACCATAAGTATTCATCACATAGCTGTTAAAACTATCTGGATCGAAGGGTTGATTCGGGTTTAAATTGGGAGTGGGATCAACTAGGGTTGGTTCTAAAAGGGTTTCTGGACTCACTGGGGAACTCCTGCGCGATTAGACATAGGGGAAATTATAATCAAATCCGTCTGAGAAGGACGGGTTATTTAGATTAAAAACTGATTTCATTGTAAGTTACTAGACAGTGTTAGGGGTGAATTTTGCTTGTCTATCAGTGAAGATAAATATCGTCGTCTGCGTCAGGAATTAATCGGGGGAATTTTTGCCCTGATTGTGGTATTTTTGCTGGGTACGCTTTGGTATCATCTGATCGAGGGTTGGAGTTGGCTAGATTCGGCCTATATGACGATTAGTACCCTCGCTACCGTCGGTTTTGGCGAAATTAATCCCCTAGGTGAACGGGGACGATTGTTTACAATGGTTTTGATTATCATGGGAGTAGTCAGCATCGGTTATATTGTTAATCGCTTGACCGAAGCTTTAATTCAAGGCTATTTTCAAGAGGGACTCAAACAGAGACAGGAGAAACGCTTGATCGATCGACTATCAGAACACTATATCATCTGTGGTTTGGGTCGCACGGGGAGACAGGTGGCGATCGAATTTTACGCCGAAAATATTCCTTTTGTAGTCATTGATACAGACCCCCTACAGGTAAATCGGGCCAAAGAATTAAATTATATTGTTGTTCAAGGAGATGCCACCTTAGATAAATCTTTACAAATGGCAGGAATTGAACGCGCTATTTGTATTGTGGCCGCTTTAACTTCCGATGCGGAGAATTTATATACAGTTTTGTCTGCTAAAACTCTTAATCCGAAAATCCGCGCCATTGCTAGGGCCAGTACCGAGGAAGCAGTACAAAAATTACAACGGGCCGGGGCCGATGCGGTAGTATCTCCCTATATTACCGGCGGTAGAAGATTAGCGGCCGCGGCCCTACGACCCCAGGTGATGGATTTTGTCGATGGGATTTTAACCGGAACTGATCGATCATTTTATATGGAAGAATTTTTAATCGATCCGCGGACTTGTCCCTGTGTCGGTTTAAGTCTTAGTCAAGCACATTTAAGATCTCGATCGGGGGCCTTAGTTTTGGCTATACGTCGCGCCGATGGTACGCTAATCGGGGGACCCACTGGCGATACGGAATTAATGGCCGGGGATCTGTTAATTTGTATGGGAACGGCCGAACAATTACGCAGTTTAACTCAGATTTTAATCCCCATGCGATCGGATGGTTTACGTTTACCGAAGCATTAGTTAAAGAATCGATAAAAAATCGGCTGGTAGCATTGCGGGAACAGGGGAAACAGCAAAATCTCTTAGGTTTCGCGTTATGATTATTTCTAGCTTTTCCGATTCAGCAACGGCACTGGTAACGGCATCTTCAAAATCTTTCATCTGACTTGCCAATGCTTGCCTAATTATTGCATCTGTCACCCTAGCAACTTGCAAATTCTCTAGAAGACTTATCACCAACTTTCTTGAGACTTCTCTTTCGTTTTTTCTAGACAAAATATAATAAATATTGGTGACGGCATGACCAGAAATATATCCTTGAGTTTTACCTGTCTTAACTGTATTTAATGCTTGTACAGATGCTTGAAAATGTGGTTCACGCTTATCCAAAACATCTAGCAATACATCACTATCGAATAGGACTCGTTTCACCGATACTTCTCCACTAAATAATCAATATACGATTCTTTTGGGTCTTCTGGTCCTAAATCGACAACCCCCACTAAGTCTCTTGTCCAAGGATCAAGATCGCTTAAGTCATCTGTTAGGGAATGAGAGGTAGTTTCTGAGGATACATTACTAGGATTAAATCGCTCTTGAATTCTGAAAATTATTAAACTACTATAAGCTCTCAATTGGGTGACTAAAGATTTGTCAGTATCTTGGAAATATTCGGTTATAGTACGATTAGAAACCGATAGAGCATTTTTAGCTCCCTGGTAAATTTGCTCTAATTCTGAATCGGCAAACATATCAATAAACACATCTATGGTTTCCGAGAGAATGTGTGAACCTTCCACCACTCTGATTAAATCGGCTTTTTCTTCACCAGTCTTTCCCTCATTGATCTGAGCAAGGCTGATAAATAATTGATTATAGGCAGTAATTTGATTAGTAAATTGGTCTATATATTGGATTAACTCCAGTGCTGAATCCTCATCTCTATACTGTTTCCATACCTGAAACCATAATTTATCAATTTGATAAAATATATCGGCTCTTGCTTGATAAGTTTTAGAGTTATCTTTAACTTGCTCAACTAAAATCTTAGTTTCTTGTAGTAAATTATCCAGTATTATCCGATCGGAATCGGTGACAATTTGATCGAGTTTATCTGTAATATTTTGCAGATTTTCTAACAAAAGTTGTCCTAAATTTTCCCGTTCGACTGAAGTTTGCAGACTATTCATCATATTTACCTCTCCTAAAACGGCTCTTCTAGGTTCTGTGTGATAAGTTTAACTTACATCGGATCGATCAATCTTTGTGTCCTTTGTGTCTTTGTGGTTCGTTCCACCCCCTCGCTAGGAGGAATGTATCTTAGCCTCAATCTATCAGCCTTGCAGCTTACTTAGATAATTTGTACTATAGAGTTCTGGCATAATTAATTTTTGAGAGTTCAAAAATGAGTCAAAATCCCAATTCTTCCTCGCGACCACTACAACCGCTGCCGGTTCCCTCCATCCCGATGCCTCCCTCGGAGTTAATCAAGGGAACCACACCAGAGATAAATCAAGAAATGAGCCAAAAGGTGGCGACGCAGGTCAAAAAAGTGCCAAATATGCCGCAAAATGGTCAAATTTCACCTTCAAGTCCTCCCCAAAGTCGCGCTCCCAGTCAGGCTGCTTCTCCCCAAACCCCACCCCGGCCGGGCCGAGCTCCCAATCAACCCAACTTAGAATATTTGATCCAGTTTGCCTTTGATCGGGGTTATTCGGACGTTCACCTGGGAGTTGGAGAACAACCCCGGATGCGGGATCGTGGCGAAATGATTATTCTCGACTATCCTGAAATTGACATCAACACTTTTTATAGTTGGTTACGCGAAATGCTCGGTGAAGAAGAAATCCTTCGCTTTAAAAAAGACCTAGAATTTGACGGTGCGACTCAGTACGACTTCGCTAGGGTGCGGATTAATATCTTTGAAAGTCTGCGCGGTCCGGGGATGGTTTTGCGTCTGATTCCCATGAAAATCCCCACTATGGAACAATTGCGCTTACCGATGGTCTTCCGGGATGTGTGCGATGTGCAGAAGGGATTGATTTTAATCACCGGTCCGACGGGTTCAGGGAAATCCACCACCCTAGCAGCCATGATCGATTACATCAATAAAGAACACCCCAAACATATTATCACCATCGAAGACCCGATCGAATTTGTCCATGAAAGTCGTCGCAGTTTGATCAAACAACGGGAAGTGGGAATACACACCCATGAGTTCGATAATGCCCTAAAAGCCTGTTTGCGGGAAGACCCAGATATTATTCTGGTGGGGGAGATGCGGGACAAATCCACCGTTAATACTGCCCTGAAAGCTGCCCAAACCGGTCACTTAGTCCTGGGAACCCTGCACACCAACAGCGCTGTAAAAACCCTTGACCGGATTTTAACTCTTTATAGCGCCGAGGAACGGGAATCGACGCGGGTGGCGATCGCAGAATCTTTAGTTTGTATTATCTCGCAGGGTTTATGTCGCACCACCGACGGTAAACGGGCTGCTTTTTACGATATTCTCGTCAATACAGATGCCATCAAGGATTACATTCGCAGCGGCAAAAATGACGAAATTGTTGAATTAATGAAAGACGGCGAATACCACGGCATGATTACCACTAATCAATCCCTGTTTAACCTCTATCAAAAGGGACGGATTACCGAGGAGGTAGCCTTGGCCATGTCCCCAGTCCCCAATGAACTGGCGATGATGCTCCGGGGTAGAATCTAGAAAAACCCTGAAGGAAATTCTTCAGGGGTCAAGAGTTTAGTAGTCTAGAAAAATAGAAGCTCCTATTTATTCTTTACGGGAACCCCTCAAGTGGCTACTTCTGCGATTGTGTTGCCCGATATTTTTAAAGGCATCGCCCTGTTTACCCCCGGGGGCGACCTAATTTACTGTATCGATCCTAATAAACAAACTCATTGGCATCTGAATCTCTGTGCTGCTCTCCAGTCCGCTTTAGGGTTGCCAGAACCACCCCATTTTTTAGTTCCTAGTTTTACCGCTACCATCGATCGCTGGCGAGATCCCTACAGTCACCGTATTCATACTAGAGCCGAAGTCTATCCCCTTGTCCGTCGCTATCAGCCTTTATTAAATGCTATTTTCGCCACGGACGAGCGAGCTTGGTTTACTGTACCTTGGCAGGAACAATCCTCTAATCCCACTATCTTAGAAACCTATCGTCAGCAGTTTCCCCAGCTTTGGCAATCCCACGATCTGATTCTCCGTTATCAGGAGCTTCCCGCGGCTACTCCGGTGATTGGTGCTGACTCCGACTATACTAACCCTAGTCCCAAGGGTTATGTTTTGCGGTTATTTGTCTCCGGCAATAATGCCAATACTAAACACACCCTAGAATCGATCCATCAGCTTCTGGAACGAGAATTACACCATCCCTATACCCTGAAAGTGATCGATATCTCTAAACATCCAGAACAAGCAGAATCTAATCATGTCTCTGCTATTCCCACTTTAGTCCGGGTTTGGCCGCAACCAGTGAAACGCATCATCGGCGAATTTGAGGATTTACCGCGAGTATTGCAGATTATCGCCACCGCTTAGGGTTTAAAGACTTCTGACTCGATTCCTCGCCACCATTCGCCCAATTTCATTAAGTCTTGCTGAATATCATCCAATTCTTGGATGTATTCCTGTTGGGAAAGACTGGCACGACGTTCTTGCAGTTTTTTGAGACGCAATTGCACCAACAGCCAAGGCTTGGAAATACCGTTAGTTTCTTCAATGTAGCGAGCGATATCTTGACTATCCATAGTTTTTTACTGTTATTATCCCATATTTTGTCAAATTAACCCAAGAATCCTTTTTTTAGTTGCAGAAGATTATGTTTGATTTTAGCCACTATTACCCCTACGCCGAATTAGTTTCTTTCCTCAAAAACCTAGCCTCATCCTATCCTAATTTAATTAGCCTCACCTCGATCGGTAAAACCTACGAAAATCGAGATATCTGGTTAACTACCCTAACAAATCAAGCCACAGGCCCCTATTTAGAAAAACCTGCCTATTGGATTGATGCTAACACCCATGCGGGGGAAGTAACAGGTTCTGCCGTCGCTCTCTATACTATCTCTCATCTTTTGAGCCAATACGGTCATAATTCGCCAATTACCAGACTTCTTGACCATTACACTGTCTATATTTTGCCGCGATTAGCCGTGGATGGAGCAGAAAAATATCTCACCACTCCCTATATGTTACGATCAAGTATTCGCCCCTATCCCCACACGGACGAGAAACCGGGGCTATATCCTGAAGATATTAACGGCGATGGTTTAATCTTACAAATGCGCCAAAAAGATACCTGTGGCGCTTGGAAAATTTCTGAACAATATCCTCGCATTATGGTGCGTCGCGAACCGGAGGAATTTGAGGGAACTTTTTACACTTTGCTCACCGAAGGTTTAATCCGCGATTACGATGGCTATAATTTTACCACTGCCCCCACCCTAGAGGGCCTAGATTTTAACCGCAATTATCCCGTTTATTGGGTTCCTGAAGGGGAACAACAGGGGGCTGGAGATTTTCCTTTTTCCGAGCCAGAAACCCGTGCAGAAGCCGAATTTTGGGCAAATAACACCAATATTAATGGCTTCGTTACCTATCATACCTATTCGGCAGTCATGTTGCGTCCCTATAGCACCCATCCCGATGAATATTTCCCCGTGGAAGACTTAGAAATGTATAAATATATTGCTGATAAGGGAAAAGCAATGACTGGTTATGAATGCGTTTCTGTCTATCACGGTTTTCGTGATCATCCCAAAGAAGTGATTAACGGTGCCATGGATGATTATGGTTACGATCATTTTGGTTGGTATGGTTTTACGGTGGAGTTATGGGATGCACCCACCCAAGCGGGAGTGAAAAAAGATGATTATATTCAATGGTTTCGCTGGCATCCTTTTGAAGATGAATTGAAGTTACAGCGTTGGAATGATGAGAATTTAGCGGGAAAGGGTTTTATTAATTGGCAAAGTTTTGATCATCCCCAATTGGGAGAGGTGGAAATTGGCGGTTGGGACTTTAAAAATGTCTGGCAAAATGCCCCAGAAAAGTATTTACCAGATTTATGTGAGAAACAATGTCAGTTTACTATTGCCCATGCTTTAATGTCACCTCTTTTAGCTATCTCTCGTCTCGATCTTAAGTCGGAGGGCAATGGTATTTATCATCTGGTTTTACAGTTAGAAAATCAGGGATTCTTACCCACTTATACCAGTAAAAAAGCACTGGAAAGAAAGATAGTTCGTCCCATTCAAGTCAAGTTAAATTTGGTCGATGATGCAAGTTTAATAGTGGGAAAATTAGAGCAGGAAATCGGTCACTTAGAAGGGCGATCAAATAAAGTATATAGTAGTCTCGCTCACGGTTTAGATTATCGCTGTACGGTGGAATGGGTAATTAAAGGAGTTTCTGGTCAAGAAATCGAGATTGTCGCTATAGCTGAAAGAGCCGGAACAGTCAGACAAAAAGTTACTTTATAGAGCTATTTTGTTCGATAAAATTGTTAAATAAGTCTCGTTGGATTCCGTGGGTAAAACTCGCAATTTTTGGCCGCGAAGCTCTGGTTCTAATCCCAAAGCTTCTAAAGGAATTACTCCTAATAAATTGTTTTGACCTCCGGGTAATTCCCAACATTCAAAAGTGCCTTCTCGTCCAGCGATAATCAAGGTGGCATCGCGAAAAATTCTCACTTTTCCTATGCCTTTAGCCGTAGCCACATCTACTTCTTTTAAAAGCTGTAAACCCAAGCGGGAGATTACTTCTGGCACTAGACAAAGAGTAGTTGCTCCCGTATCCACCAAGACATTTTCTAGGGTAAGAGAGCGAATTTGATCGGGAGAAATCACAGCCGCTGCTGCTAAAATTTGATCGGCGCGATTGATAACTGTAATCGTGGTGTAGATTTTGCCCATATCTTCTGCAATAATTGCTGGCTCAACCATAATACTAGCCTCAATTCTACCCCTAATTAGGGTTTGCTGAATAATGGTAAAAACCTTACAGGAAAGGGCTTTTAGCTTGATTGAGAGCTTCCCAAATGCACTTAAATCTGCTAGAATCTCTTAAAACCCTTGCA
>NZ_JAJTDH010000037.1:0-49334 GCF_021300285.1 Microcystis sp. 49638_E5
ACTAAGTTTCTTACCTTTAAAGCTTCATAGACTACCAGATCATTAGACTGGACTAACGCCAAAGCGTCTTTAATTGCTTTGTCTTTACGTTGTCTTGATACTTTAAGATGAAGCCTAGCTACTTTTATCCGTTGCTTGTGATAGTTGTTAGACTGTTTCTTTCCTTTGCGAAATTGTTTTGATAATCTCCTTTGTGCTTTTTTCAGTCGTTTTTCTGACTTTCTTAAATAACGTGGATTCTCTACAGTATTGCCTTGAGCGTCAGTATAAAACTCTTTTAACCCTAAGTCAATTCCTGTTATTTGTCCCGTCGGTTTATGGTATTCTTGCCGTTCTACGTCAATCAGAAACTGGCAATAATAACCGTCAGCACGTCTAACAACTCTTACCCGTCTAATCTGTTGCTCTGAATAATAAACTAAGGTCTTTTGACTACACCATAAATCAAATTCTCCTGCTTTAAAGCCATCAGTGAACTTGATTTTACGTCGATCATCTGATAGTTTGTAGCCCGTTAGTTTATACTCAACCGAACGGTTATGTTTTTTGAACCGAGGAAACCCCTTTTTTCCCGGTATCTTAGCATGACAATTATGGTAAAACCTAGTAATTGATTGCCAGGCTCTATCAGCAGCCGATTGACGAGCTTGAGAGTTTAATTTATTAACCCATGGTGTCTCTTTATTATTAGCTAGTACCGCGCAAAGTTTTTGGAGATCATTGCGGGTTGTCCCTTGATTGGACCGCCAATAACGAACACAAGAATTACGCACAAACTGAGAAGTTTTGATAGCTTCATCAAGCCGGTGATATTGCTCTGGTGTTCCGTTTTTTAGCTTTGCTTCTACGACTAGCATCTAACAATCCTCGACCCTTGGCTAAGTTAATTATAACACAGTTTACCCACAGATGGTGGAATTAAACCGATGCTCTGCGGTTGATATTCTGGTCGGATTTCATCCCCCGCAAAGCTGAGTATCTTGTCGAAAAATGTAGCGGGGGCATTCATCCGACATTTTAGGTAAAAACTTGTGCGACATTCCGTGCCTGTATGCTGATTTTTTTAAGGCAAACAGAGCTAAGGAGGATGTTTCCCAGCGATAAGCTTGTAGTTTCTGCACGATAGCGGCTGTGTCCGTCAATTTTGACTATCCTTAACGATTTCAACGAGAGGAACGGAATCTAGGGGTTACGTTTTTAGCTGTTAACAGGGCTAATCATTCAACTTACCCGATTTATGTCGCTCTCTTCGATTATTACAGAATCTTTACACAATTTGTCAAATATTTTCTCTCGCTCTGGTCGGCCCTGGGGAAAAATAAGTATAACTACTTAAGTATTTGTTCACAGTAAGCAAAATTTTATTAAAACTCTTGCTAAATGTATCATTATATGCTTCTTTCCTTTTGGCGGCGGGGTATCCTAGCTAACAGGAGGGAAAAAGCAAAACCCTCTCTACAGGTACATTGACACTTTGTCAAGTATTTGTTACATTAGTTAAAGAAAAGAGGTGATACCGATCACCCATCTCGCTTGTTATCAACCACTGTCTTCATCGAGGAGGAACACCATGTCTCAACCGATCGAACTTTCCTTAGAACAACAGTTCAACATTCGTTCTTTTCAGACTCAGGTAGAAAAAATGAGTCAGGAGCAAGCGCAGGATTTCCTGATCAAGCTCTACGAACAAATGATGGTCAGAGAAAATATGTACAAAGCTTTTCTCAAACACCAGTGGGGTCTAGATTCTAATCCCTGGGCCCCCCAATAACTCATTTCACCCCTGCGGGCGACCTCTTTCTCCGGCTGGGTTTCTGCGGAAACGAGCTAGGGATGCGGGGCGCATTTCTTCACCTTTTTAGCTATTCTTAGGGAAGAATAACCGAATTGCTAGGGGTTAATTTATGTTCGAGCGCGCTTTGATCTGTACAGATCTTTTCGATGGTCTCCATCGTCTTGTCCATTGTGTGCCACACTTAGCCCTGAGCGGCTTAAAACAAGTTATCTTCCTCCACAGTATTCCGGTTTGGGAACAACCCACCCTAGCTGCCGTAGATCAAGCGAAAATTGACGCGGCTAAAGAAAAATTATCCCCAGCTTTAGCAAATATTCCCGACGGTATGACAGTTAGTCTGGAAATCTCTAACCGTCGTCCCGTGGATGCCGTGCGGGAAATCCTCGCGCATCACTCTATTGACGTGATTTTGATGGGAAATCCCATGCGCGGTGCCGTCCAAGAAAAATTATTCGGTAGTACCAGTTTAGCGATCGCAGGTATTACCGATATTCCGCTGCTGATTTTCCGACCGCAATTATTATCAGTTTATACTCACGATGAATTAGCCCTGCGCTGTCAGCATCTCTGGAAACATTTATTAATTCCCTACGATGGCAGTCCCGACGCGATTTATCTAATTGAACAGATGGAAAAATACGCCCAAACCCGCGCCCCCGGCTCTTTTGAGCAATGTCTCCTCGTCCGGGTAGTGGAAAATATCAGTCGCGATCCCAGTGTCACCGAATCTCGTTTAAATGATGCCCGTCGGGAATTAGAATCGGTGCAAGTGCGACTAGAAAAACTCGGTTTGCAAGTACAGAGCCAAGTGCGACAAGGAACACCTGTATTAGAAGTTTTGACGGCAGCGGAAGAAGATGACATCAGTGCCATCGCAGTGGCTACCTGCCATCGTTCCAATATGTTGGAATGGTTAGCCGTGCGTCGGATTAATGAAGATATTCTTCATCAACTGTGGTTCCCCTTATTATTTTTCTCACCGAAGGGATAGACTGGAAAAAAAGGCTCTCTTGGGGATAAACCACAGAGACACAAAGGACAGAGAGAGGAAGACAGATTCGATCACTAAAATCGATCACACAAACGACAAGAGAGCCGCAAAAATTTGGGATAAATTAACTTAAGTAAGTAGTTATAATTAAATTAAAAATAGATTTTGCCTCTGATCCCCCCTGCCCCCCCTAGGGTTGATTCATAGTAGGGTTGATTCATAGTAGGGTTGATTCATGAATCAACCCTACCCAAACTCCTTGATAAGGTGGGGATCTGAAAACTTTTAACAACTACCTACTTAACTGTTCAATTAATCCCACAACTTTAGCCTTAATTTCATCGCGAACTCGGCGAAAAGTTTCGATAGGTTGACCATCGGGATCATCAATTAACCAATCCTCGAAAATTTCCTGTAAAACCCATCCTTCCGGCAGATTGACACCGCAACCACATAGGGAGATAACGGCATCATAATCTTCAGGATTAAAATCCCTAATTGGTTTAGAAGTTTGGTCGGTAATATCGATACCAATTTCCTGCATAACTGCGATTGCTCCGGGGTGAACTTTGGCCGCTTCTAATCCAGAACTGGTGACGGCAATTTTACCCGCACCTAAAGTTTTAGCGAAACCTTCGGCGATTTGGGAACGACAGGAATTTTTTCTACAGGCAAACATAACTTTTTTCATGATTTTAACTCCTAGAAATTGATTTAATTAATAGCTTTATGGGCAATTGTGGCTATTTCTTGGGCGGATTTTTCCTTCCTTTCACTATAGCGATCAGTCAGATAATCTACCTGATCTCGCAGGAGAATGGTAAACTTATAAAGTTCCTCCATTACATCAATAACTCGATCTCGATAGGGGGAATCTTTCATCGTGCCATCCTCGTGAAACTCTTGATAAGCTTTAGCCACCGAAGATTGATTAGGAATAGTAAACATTCGCATCCAACGACCAAGAATTCGCAGAGTATTAACCGCGTTAAAAGATTGGGAACCTCCGCTTACTTGCATGACTGCTAAGGTGCGGCCTTGGGTAGGTCTAACCGCACCAATACTTAAGGGAATCCAATCAATTTGGTTTTTGATAATGCCGCTAATATTGCCGTGAAGTTCGGGAGATGACCAGACTTGACCCTCAGACCATTGACTTAATTCTCGTAATTCTTGCACCTTGGCATGAGTATCGGGAACACTGCCATAAATCGGCAATTCACGGGGATCAAAAAAGCGCACTTCTGCCCCATATTCAGTGATAATTCTGGCCGCTTCTTCTGCTAGTAAACGACTGTAGGAACGTGGCCGCAAAGAGCCATACAGAAAAAGAATTCTCGGTTTGTGAGTCGATTGGATCATGGTGAATAATTATTTGTAAGAACTCAAGCAACGAGGATCAAGAAGGGTGGCTTTTTCTGGATCTCTGGGAAACCAAAAGGCGGTTTTTTTACAGAATTCTACCAACATTAACATCACAGGTACTTCAATCAATACCCCCACTACTGTCGCTAAAGCAGCCCCCGAATTCAATCCGAATAACATCACAGCAGTGGCGATCGCTACCTCGAAATGATTACTAGCACCAATTAAAGCAGCGGGAGCGGCATCTTCGTAAACTAAATTGAGTTTGAGAGCGGCCACATAACTAAGTAAAAAAATCAGATTAGTTTGAATAAAGAGGGGAATAGCAATCAGGAAAATATGCAGGGGATTACTAACAATTAAATCGCCTTTGAAAGCAAAGAGGAGGATTAAGGTTAACAATAAGGCAGTGATTGCCACAGGACTGAGATAGTGAAGAAAACGCGATTCAAACCAGGCCCGTCCTTTATGTTTAAAAATCCAGTGACGGCTATAGATACCGGCAATAAGCGGTAAACCAACGTAGATTAACACAGAAAAAACAATGGTCTGCCAGGGGACTACAAAATTATTAGCTGCCAGTAACCATTTACCTAGAGGAGCGTAGAGAAAAAGCATCGCTAGGGAATTGACTGCTACCATAATTAGGGTATGACCCTGGTTACTGTAGGAAAGATAGCCCCACATCAAAACCATGGCCGTACAGGGAGCAATTCCTAGTAAAATAGCTCCAGCAGTGTAGGAACTAGCTAAACTTACCGTCTGTCCTCGGATAATCTCCGTTTGACTCAACCAAGGCAGAAACAGCCAGCCGAGAAAAAATTGAGCCAGCGCCACCATGGTAAAGGGTTTGATCAGCCAATTAACCACTAAAGTTAAAATAACTGGTTTGGGAGTACGGGCAGCCCGGAGAGCCTGAGAAAAGTCGATCTTAACCATGATCGGATACATCATGAAGAAAAGACAGATGGCGATCGGAATAGAAACGTTATAGATACTCATGGCATCTAAAGTCCGCGCTACGTCCGGAAATGACCGACCGAGGGCAATTCCCGCCAAAATACAGAAAATAACCCAAAGGGTAAGGTATTTTTCAAAAATACTAAGGCTACCGCCAGCTTTGGCGGCTTTAGGATTGATTTGATTAGTCATCGCACAAAGGTGGAAAGAGAATAATGGGAGATTGGGTAATCCACCTTTATTATTTCAAAAAAAGTTGATATGTCAAGAGGAAAAGCTAGTTATAAAGCTTTAATATTTCTAAAAATCTTGATTGGTTACTTATTTTCCTCGCAGAAACGAGCGGGGACGAGGGAACTAAAACGACGATATTCGGATAGATATTCTTCTAGGAGAAGAAATTGAGATAGATTCAGGCTGTAGTAGATCCAACGACCCTCTTGACGACTGCGGACTAAATTAGCTTCTTTTAGCGTTTTTAGGTGAAAAGATAATTTAGATTGGGCGATATCGAGATGATCGCGCAATTCACAGACGCATAATTCCTGATGTCGCAACAGTTGCAAAATTTGCAGCCGTAGGGGATCCGAGAGTGCCTGAAAACCAGTGTAAATTTGGGTTAACGAGTCGGGAGATGTGGCCAGAGAGTTGAACATTGAGATAGTCCCTCGGTGGGAAGGAAATAGGAAAGCGGGAAAATTCAGAATTGCAACAAAACTTTATGTATTTTTGTATCGAATCAGGAAAACCAGCGAATCATCCCCTGTATGATAGACAATGGTTTTGACCAGAGACAATGGTTTTGACCAGATTAGCCTTTTAAATCATTGTAAACAGGTTAGGAGACATCATGGAATTATTTGCGGCTCTCAATTTAGAACCCATTTTTCAACTCACCTTCGTGGCGCTAATCATGTTAGCTGGCCCCTTTGTCATTTTCCTACTAGCTTTTCGTGGTGGCGACCTATAAAAATCGCCTCCCCCCCATTGTTATTCGTGCTTTTTTTGACTTCTCTCCTCTTTAGGGAGAGATTTTTTGTCTAAAACCCAGTCATCAGTTATCAGTTATCAGTCATCGGTTATCATACTGAATCTGGTTATTAAAAACTGATTATTTATTCCCCCTCGTGCATGAGTGCCTCTCCTTAATATGTAGCCTATACTGTATAAATCAGTGTTATATTGGTAGCCAGGATGTGGGAAAAAGGCAAAGAAACGGTACAGACAATGAAGTTTATTCACTGGAAAAAGCAGCAGTTATTGATGATTTTTGTCCTAGCGCTGGCAATTTCAGTCGCGTGGGGGACAATTTTGCCTGTTTCTACTAAAAAGCTTCCTGCACCTAATCCCTGTAACCAACTTAGGGGAGATATTCAAAATCGGGCAAAAAAAGATGCAGAAGCTGACCGTTTGAACTTTTTTAATACTGATAAAAAGAAAAAGACAATTGGTGATATTTTAAATTTGTATAAAGAGGTAAATTCTCAAGCTTCTTGTTTTCCACAGGATGAATTATGGGATATCTATGAACAACAATATGATATTAATAAATATCCTGCCTGGATACCTGGGCTTGTTATTCTTGTTTTGGGTGGTATTTTGTGGAATGTTATTAGTGATACCTTAAAAAAATGGCTCAATCAGTCTTTAGAAGCGATTAGTAAATGGATTTATAAAACCTTCGCTGGAACACCCTTATTTGAAAATATTGCTCTTAAAAAGTATCGACAAGCATTAATTAATAAATATCAAAAACTTAATATACCTTTTCGTCCTCATCGTCCCCTAGAAATGCGGGAGATTTATGTTTCTTTAAAAGCTTTTAAAGCGAGCGATCGCTCTTTGATTGAAGCAGAAAATGCGGTGCAAAAATACCGCCGCTTAGTGGTTAAAGGTGCGCCTGGTTCGGGAAAGTCGATGTTATTAAAGTATCTAGCACTTTCCTATTCAGAAGGACGATTCAAAAATTTATCCGATCGTCCCGTGCCAATTTTACTAGAATTGAACCGCCTCAATGAGGCTAATTTGACAGTAGAAAAGTTAGAACAACATTTAGTAGAAGTTTGCGATCGCCATAATTTTCCCAAAGCTAATCGTTTCATCTCTCAAGGTTTAAAAGACGGACGTTTGCTGCTGCTTTTAGATGGGTTAGATGAGGTTAGTAGTGGCGTTCGCTCTTCTGTTGTTCGGTGTCTTAAGGACTTTTTAGAATTAGAAAATTATAAAAAATGTCGAGTAATTATTACCTGTCGGACGGCTGTTTATCATAATGAGTTTGTCGATAATACCGAGGAAACTTTAGAGATTGACGAATTTAGTGATCAACAAATGCGCCGCTTTTTGCAAGCTTGGAAGTCGGAAATGCCGCCAGAGAAATCAGTAGAACAATTGATTCAAAACTTGCGAGCTAAACCGAAAATTATGGCACTGGCGCGGAATCCCCTACTGTTAACAATCATCGCTTATCTTTATACTGATACTCCCTTCGTTTTACCTCATTCGCGAGCCGAATTTTACACTAAAGCTACTGATGTTTTATTAGAATTGCGCGATCAAGAAAGAAATATATCTAATCAATATAGTGGTGTCAACAAGCGGCGAGTTCTGCAACATTTAGCACTCTATGCTCAGAATAGCACTAATCGACAACAGCAAGATCGCCGCAGTCTTCTTGATTCTGAAGTATGGGAACAAGTTAAACAAGTCTTACCTTCATTAAATCTAGAGCATAAAGAGGCTAATTCTATCGTTGATGAAATCGTCAAACGCAGTGGATTATTGCTTCGCATTGATGGCGGACAGCGTTATTATTTTCCTCATCTCACTCTACAAGAATATTTCGTAGCAGCAGCTTTAACAGACAAACAAGATGAATTAATTCAAAAATGGCAAAATGCTCCTAGCGACTGGCTAGAAATTGTCAAGTTATGGTGTGGATTGGCAAACAATAGTACGGATTTAATTACGGCGGTATATCAACAAGATGCACTGACAGCATTTGAATGTCTAGCAGATGCTCAAGAAGTAAAAGCAGAAGTTGCTCAGGAGATTATAGATTATTTTAAGACACAATTGAGAACCGATGAATCAATTTGTAGTGCTTTTGGCTCAGTCGCGGCTGATTTTCGTCCTAGAGGGAAAGCATTATTTAATTTTTTAGTTGATAGTTTAGATGATTCAGCCAGCCAAAAAGCAGCGGCTCAAGCCTTATCTGCCACTAATTTGCCTCAAGCAGTAGAAAAATTAGTTATTTACTATGATCCCAATCAACCCCATTTTATAGAAGTGCGAGAAGCGTTGATCAGAATGGGAGGTTTAGCAGTTAATCAACTAGAATCTTTAGCTCGAAAAGGCTCTATAGAAGCAATGGATGATTTAGTTAAAATTGCCATACCAGAAGCGGCTGAGGCACTTGAAAGATTGCAGGAAGATCCGAACTTAAGCGGAAAAGTAAGTTTTCGACTTGCAGCACTGTTGAAGGAGTTAGAAGATAGTCAAGCTGAACGCAATCGCACTCTATCATGAAGGAAAACTAATGCTATTCAGATTCATTCGCCGACTAAAAAATCGAGCCGTTAAACAAAAGCGCCAGCCACAAGAGGTAATCGAAACGGACTTAAATTGGATTTGGCAACCTTTTGAAAATTCAAGCAATTTTCAGTTCTCTGCTACTGTCAAGAAAGTTGCTGCTGCAATTATTGAAAGCTCTGCTGATGATATTCCCACAATCACTCTTGAAGTCGATCCTCGGTTAGTCATTCCTTTATGTGCGATTCAGTTACAAGATGAAATTAATCTGACTCAATTAAGTTCTTTAAAAAATGAATTGGAATCAGTTACAGTTGAAAATTTAGACAATAAAATAGAGTTTGTTGATCGAGTTTTAAGTAAAATCACTCCAAAGCAGCGTTGGTTATATTTATTTAATAGTCTGACACTTGAATTAAAATTTGCCTTACTGTTTCGCTTAATCAACTACCGCCGCCCCACAAGAAACGACTGGCGCAATCTTTTTGAAAAAATAGAATATGAGTTTAAAAAAGGCCGAGAATATCTAATTGTTTTAACTGTTGTCTTCTTGCTTTCTCTTGGATCTGTAATTGAAATATTTGCTATTATGCTCAATCAGCCAAAAAGTTGGGTTAATGGCTTGATGGCAATCACAATTGTTGTTGTCTGGTCTTTTTTAATAGTTTTATGGCGAGAATTTAAAGCCAAAGAAGAAAAATCAGAGCTATCAGAGCCAACTTTATTGATGCAATTGGGCTTACTGGGACCCTGGACGTTTTGCCAAGAATGGTATCGACTACTCAGAAAAAACCTAGTTTGGGAAGGGGTGACAGCTTTGTATGAGGCTAAGGGTGTGGCTAAGGCTTTGGCTGTGCCTCTAGCTGTGGCTGTGGGTGTGGCTTGGGCTGTGGCTGGGGCTGGGGCTAGGGGGGTTGCGGCTGCGGCTTGGGCTGCGGCTGTGGGTGTGGCTTGGGCTGTGGCTGCGCTTCTGACTGTGGCTGCGGTTGGGACTGTGGCTTGGGCTGCGGCTGGGGCTGGGGATGTGGCTGTGGCTGTGGGTGTGCCTGTGGCTGCGGCTGTGAGTGTGCCTGTGATTGTGGCTGTGGCTGGGGATGTGGCTGTGGCTGTGGCTTGCGCTGTGGCTGGGGCTGGGGTTGCGGCTATCGGCTCGGGCTTGGGAATTTGGTATCGGGCTAAAGAAAAAACAGATTTAGGATGGGTGCGATTCTTGTCGATATTGGCTTTTCCCTGGTTTTGTTGGTTTCCCATTGTATTTGGGTTTACCTCTTTTGCTCTGTATCATCGCCTATCTTGGGAATGGCAATCAATATCCCTATTTTGGCTAGTTATCTTCGGATTTTGTACTGTCCTTTGGGTGCGAGGTAAAGAATTAGAAGAAAAAGCCCGCAACCCCCTCAGAGGCATTTTAGATGGGCAGTGATAGTCGCCCAAACAGTAATAAACTTGACGATGTTATATAAATTCTTCTACTGTTGAGATACAGTGAACAGTAAACAATGAAATGATAACTGATAACTGATTACTGTTTACTGGACGGCTACGCCGTGCCTTTGGCAACACTGAAAAAAGCGCCCCATCTCCCCTCTCCTAACAATCGACTGCTAAGATCGAACAGAGCGATCAATCTCTGGTTCTTCTAGGTTCTGTGTGATAAGTTTAACTTACAATATGATCGATCGATCTTTGTGTCCTTTGTGTCTTTGTGGTTCGTTCCACCCCCTCGCTAGGAGGAATGTATCTTAGAATACATTTTACCTACCAAACCTGGGAGAGCCGATCTCTCGCTCCCACGACACCTGATAAAACTATCTATGATCATTAAAAATAACCCCTATTATCGGGCTGTAATCGGCTTTTGGGTCGCTTTCCTTGTGTTTTGGGGTTTTGGAAGTTTCTCACCCCTTTTTGCCCAAGCAAAAGAGCAACCAGCCGATGTACAATCGATTACCCCCTACCTTAAGCAATTTCAACAAAAAATTACCGAATTTCGCCTCGATAACGGACTAAAATTTATTATCCTAGAAAATCGCGATGCCCCGGTTATTTCCTTTGTCACCTACGCGGATGTGGGAGGTGCCGATGAACCAGACGGTAAAACAGGAGTTGCCCACTTTTTGGAACATTTAGCCTTTAAAGGCACAAAAACCATCGGTACTAGCGATTATCTTAGCGAGAAAAAAGTCCTCGATCGCCTTGAAGCTATAGACAAAGAACTGCAAGCAGCCAAAAAAGCGGGTAAAAGCGCAGAAGTGGCTAAATTAACGGAAGAATTTCAAAAAACTAAGGCAGAGTCCGAGAAATTCGTCCAACGCAACGAATACGGGCAAATCGTCGAAACTCAGGGAGGAGTCGGTTTAAATGCCACCACTTCCAGCGATGCAACTAGCTATTTTTACAGTTTCCCGTCGAATAAATTGGAATTATGGATGTCTTTGGAATCGGAAAGATTTTTAGAACCGGTGTTCCAACGGGAATTTTACAAAGAAAAAGACGTAATTCTGGAAGAAAGACGGATGCGGACGGATAATAGCCCCTTGGGTCTATTAATCGAAGCTTTTCTCGATCAAGCTTATACTGTCCATCCCTACAAACGTCCCGTTATCGGCTACGATCGAGATATTCGCAATCTGGAACCCTCAGATATCCAAAACTTTTTCGATAAATTTTATCCTGCCAGTAATTTAACCATAGCTATCGCCGGGGATGTGGACCCAGAACAGGTCAAACAGTTAGCTAAGGTTTATTTTGGTCGTTTTCCCGCTAAACCGAAACCCCCACAGGTGACGGTAGTGGAACCGAACCAAACCAAAACAAAGGAAATTACCCTAAAATTAGCCTCGCAGCCTTGGTATTTAGAAGGATACCATCGTCCCGCCCTCAATCATCCCGATCATGCGGTTTACGAGGTTATCGCCACTTTAATGAGTGAAGGAAGAACTTCGCGACTGTATAAAGCTTTAGTGGAGGACAAACAACTGGCCCTCGCTGCCCAGGGATTTAACGGCTTTCCGGGGGATAAATACCCGAATTTGCTGTTATTCTATGCTCTGAGCGCTCCTAATGTCAGCCTGGAGGAAGTAGCGCAGGGTTTGAATTTGGAATTGGAAAGATTGAAAAATGAACCGGTTTCGGAACAGGAATTAGAACGGGTTAAAAATCAACTACGGGCAGCCCTATTAAGAGGTCTTGATTCTAACATGGGCATGGCGCGATCTTTGATTGAATACGAGGTAAAAACCGGCGATTGGCGTAATTTATTCGCCCAATTAGATGCTTATAATGCTGTCACCGCGGCCGATATTCAACGGGTGGCTAAAGAGACTTTTACCCCGGAAAATCGCACTATTGGCCGAATTTTACCGAAATAGAGAGATGGGGAGATAGGCGATTTTTCAGTGAGCAGTATTAGGTGAGCATTCCCTGAAAAAAAGCTACCTTCTCTCCTCTTCTAGGTTCTGTGTGATAAGTTTAACTTACTATATGATCGATCGATCTTTGTGTCCTTTGTGTCTTTGTGGTTCGTTCCACCCCCTCGCTAGGAGGAATGTATCTCAGAATACATTTTACCCACCAAATCCAAGAGAGATCCTTCTCTCCTCCCCAGTGCCGTCTTAACAAATAATTTAGATACCAGTTCATCACCCACTGCAGGATCGCAGAATCCAACCCAGTAAGACTCCAATACCACCAAAGCGGACAATTTGCCAAAAAACTTCCCCCAGCAGTCCGCGACGGATTCCTTCCCAGAATAGGCGCTTTAATTCCCCTTCTTTGAGTAAATTGCTTTCTAAAATTACCTCTAATTCTTGAATCTGTTCGCGAATTTGTACCAATTCCTTTTCTAGTTCAGGTAGGGGATTTTCCCGCCATTGGGGTTCTATTTGGCTAAATTGTGCTTCTAGGTCTTTTTTTTGCTGTTCTGCTTCTTTGATCTGTCGATAACGGTCTTTTAGTGTTGCGATCGCCGCTTCGACTTCTGCAATTGCTTGGGTAAATTCTGCCGATTCATCGTTAGGGTATGGGTTTTCTTCTAAGGACATGGACTCGATCCGATTGCCTGCGTCTAAACTATAGTTATAGACGATTTTACGGTTTTACGAGACCTTTTGATTATGATTCCATCCCCTGTCTCTTCCTCATCTCAGACTCTTGATGATCTATCTACCCTGGAATTGGCGCGGATTTTGGCGGAACGTTTGGCGATCGCACCGATTGACTGGCATCGTCTGAAGTCCAACCGTAATGCTCGGGCCGCTGAACAATTAGGGACGGCTTTGGTGTTTTTATTAGATAATCAGCCAGAAGAAGCACTTCCTCGGCTACAACAGGCTACAGGCTGGCTCGATCGCTCGATTTCTGCTCCTCCCTGTCCTTCTCACGGTCATGCTCATTAATTCAACCAGCGTTCCTGTTTAATTTGTTTAGAAAGTTTTAGTTGGGTTCCTGTTTGATTCCAGTGAACTTGGTCGAAGATTTGATATAACATACACAGTCCTCGGCCATTTTCCGCTTCTTCGGGGGGAAAATTGGGACAATCGCAACTACAGCCATGATGGTGACAACCTGGCGTAAATCCACAACCTTCGTCGGTAATTACCCAAGAATACTCGTCTTTACTGCTGGAAAAGTGAACGACCACGGTTTTGCTGGGATCGAGATGATTGCCGTGTTTAGCGGCATTAACTAAAGCTTCTTGCAATCCTAATCTAATTTCTGGTTCTAATTCTTCGGGAATACTAGCGGTCAATAAATCTAAAATCGGACAAAGATACAAGGTGGAAGCGAAACTCATGGTGTTCCAACTTCGTTTGCTTGTTGGCAGTGAAATAGCAATCACGCACTTTACCTCTAGCTTATATTCAATGACTGTTCTCTTACAGAAAGATTAAGGTCTCTTAACCGTCGATCTAGTTGATTGCCATACCTAATGAGTCATGTTTTATCCCTTTTCTGTCTCTGAGATTGATTAGATATTTTTATGATTGATCTACAAACCAATCGAGAATCAAGGCCACTTTGAGCGGGTAATTAATCAAAAAAGTAGTTGACTGGAACGGATACTAATATGCTATAATTCTTAACCATTGACTTTTCAGCTATAAACGGCTAAAGTGTCTGGGTTTTCCTCCCATTTCATCCTACCATATTCGCTGTTTTTTGTCTAAGAAAAGCGACGCATTCGACGTGGGGAGTTTGGGGAAAGAAATCAGCTGTTTGCACTTCTAGCAGTTGATAATCGCCTGTTTTACAGAGATATTGCAAGTCTCTGGCTAAAGTTGCACTTTGACAACTGATATAAACAATGCGTTGACTTTGCAGCTGTAACAGACTATCAAGGACAGAGCGATCACAACCTTTGCGGGGCGGATCGAGTAGAATAATATCGGGTTTAACTGTCAGTTGCGGTAAAGTTTTTTCTACGGCCCCTAAAATAAAGGTTGTGTTGGTAATATTATTTAATTGGGCGTTAATCTTGGCTCGATCGAGGGAAAAGCTATAGGATTCTAGTCCAATCACCTCTTTAACCCGTTTAGCGAGGGGTAAAGTAAAAGTACCGATGCCACAGTAGGCATCAATAAGAATTTCTTCACCTTTAAGGTCTAATTTCTGACAAATAACCGCAAATAAGGCTTCAGCAGCCTCTGTATTAACCTGAAAAAAGGTATCGGCAGCCAATTGATAGGTTAATCCGGCGAACTTTTCGGTAATATAGTCCCTTCCGGCGATAGTTGTGGTCTGAGTGCCAAAAATAGCATTACCTCGCTCGGGGTTATAATTCACGGTTACACCGACTAAATTGCCGTATTTTGCCAGCCATTGCTGCGCCTGTGTCTCAATTCCCTGTAAATTATGATCATTACTAATCAGGGTTAATAAAATTTCTCCGGTGTGGCGGCCAATTCTCAGGGATAAATGGCGTAATTGTCCTTGGTGGGTCTTTTCATCATAAATTGACCAGCCTTGCTCCTGAATATCCCGTTTTATCTCTGCCAGAAACGGATTTAAAGCCTGATCTTGAATCGGACATTGATTGAGATTAATCAGATGATGGCTGCCGCGACGATAATAACCCGCTTGCACGTTGCCGGTGGGGGAAAATCCGAGGGGATAGGTAGCTTTATTGCGATAAGCGAGGGGAGAATTACCGGTGAGGGGAGGATAAACCAAAGGATCGGTAAAACCACCAATTCTGGTTAATACCTCTTGTACTTGCTCTTTTTTGACCTGCAGCTGAAATTGATCCTCGATGTGTTGCCATTGACAGCCACCACATTTATCGGCAACGATGCAGCGGGGACGGATACGATGGGGAGAAGCTTGTAGAATAGTTTGTAGTTTGCCGATCGCATGACTTTTTTTGATATAGGTGATGCGAGTTTGAATGCGATCGCCAATAACCGTATCTGGCACAAAAATCACCTGTCCTCGGTATTTTCCCACACCTTCGCCCGTATGGTTGAGGTCGGTAATCTCGATCTCGATTAAATCACCTTGTTGCATAGTTAGGGAAACCAGTTTTCATCCAGGGTTTCTGCTGGGGTAATAATGACTTCTATGGGAATTTCTTGCTTGCTCAATTTCGAGACTATTTGCCTAGCTTTTCCATAACAAGAATCGAAAATTTCGAGGAGATAAGGTTTTAAGCTAGGACTGTCTTCCAGCAGATCGGCAATTTGAACTCGAAAATTAATAATTTCCGCTTCCCATTTATTAGCATTATACTTTCTTTCCGTCTGCCAATAAACTAACTTGAGCAGATGAGCTAATAATTGAATTAACAAACTTTTGAGAGCGTGTCGATTATTTTTTCCCATGCTTGCTAATTCCTCGATCAGATTAGTCCAGTCTACCGAGGCAAAATCCTCCTGTCGTAATTGGTTAACGGTTGTCTCGATCCATAGCTGAAAATCTCGATCGTATAGGCTGATCTTCGAGATCGGTATTTGAGCGGTCATGGGGGGTAAACAGTAAAAACAATCCAACTCTATTCTACAATCAAAAGTTAATTTTTCTAAAATCCTAGATCAGCTTTGGCAATTTTGGCCGCCGCTAAAACTTCCTCATCGGGTAATTCTCGCCAGTCGGTTGCGCCTATTTCAGTATAGAATTTTTGATCGTAGGCGCGAGTACGAATTACCACCGGCATAGGGACCGCATGACCTAAAACTAAAGCTTGTTGTTTTGAGTCTAATTTTGCTAAAACTGATCGCAAACTTCCCCCTCCAGAAACCCCAGTAAATATGGCTTCGATGTCCTTTTCATCGTTTAATAAACAGGTGATTCTCGTCCCTACCTGAGACATAACTTCGTTATCAATTCCTGAAGGTCTTTGATCGACAATTAAGAGAGTAACAAAGTATTTTCGCATCTCCCTGGCGATAGTTCCAAAAATAGTTTGATGCACCACGGCAGAATCTAAAAATCGATGAGCTTCTTCAATGGTAATCACTAACTGTTGCGGCCGATCAACGGGGTTTTTAGTTTGTAAAAAATATTCAGCTTTTTTAACATAATTAGCATGAATCCGACGGGTGATCATATTGGTGGCTAACATATAGGAAAGCATATTACTTTGGGAGCCAAATTCAATAACAACGTGCTTACCTGCATCTAAAGCTTGTAAAACCTGATCGATATAATTGTGGGGACAAGCACTGCTTAAATATTTCAAACTATCTAGACGCATTAATTTTCTCTGGAGGGACATGATTGATCCCGCATGGCCTTGTTTTTCCGTACAGAAGATTTTAATATCCTCGTTACTCATATTTAATAACTGAGTAATCCAAGATTCTCCATACTCGTTATAGAGAATATTGGCATTATCTAAACTAGCTTCTGAGATGCCTAATTCCCGACCGATTAAACGAATATCTTCGATTTCAATCTGATTATAACTTAAGAATAATTCCTGCGCTCCTCGTACTCCCCGGCGTTTGGTAGAATCGGGATCGAGGGTATAAATTTCCACCTGTCCGGGGAATAATTGACATAATCCTTTCACCGTAGAAACCTCCTTCCCTTCTTTCATCGCTTCCCAACCGTATTCCGAGTGCATATCAAACATGAGGTTAACCCCTGCTTGTTTGCGAATAATACCCGAAATTAAGAGCCTGGTTAAAAAGGATTTTCCCGTCCCGGATTTGCCAAAAACACCGTTACTACGCTCCACAAAGCGATCGAGATTAATACATATTGGCACGTCCATGTCAAGGGGTTGACCAATAGCAAAATTCTTTCTGGTGGGATCATCTTCCCAACCGAAAACCATGCGAAAATCCTGCTCACAAGCTTCATAAACTTGGCTAAAATGCGCGGGAATAGTTTTAACTGGCAGTAATTCTAAATCGGCGCTGGTTTGGGGTTGAAAAGAGCCTAAGGAAGTGTCGGAAACTGCCGGGGAATTACCTCCAGTCGGCGTAAACATGAGCATAGGTGATAGTTCAATAGTACCATAAGTACCGCTACCCGCTAAAACATCGCGCATAAAACTATCATCGGGATGGGGAGGATTCGCGATAATTCGGGGACTAGAGTTACCCAGGGAGACATCGGTGAGGAGACAGAAAAAACGCGAGCGAGTGCCTTGCACCACTAAAAACTTACCGACGCGCATATCTTCTACCGAAATATCCGGATAAAGACGGATTTCTAAACCTTCACTCAGGGAACCTTGAATAACCGATCCGAGGGGCTGTTCACTCATGCTAACCTTGATTTGTGGCGATCTATCTCCCTATTCTGTCACTTTTCCGTTAATCGGTGCAAACTCGATCGGGTACAGTCATCAGTGATCAGTAAACAGTGATCAGTGAACTTAAAACTCAAAACTGATAACTGATAACTGATAAAGGGGTTTAAGAAAAAAATCGGGTTGATCAACGGGAAGCAAGGCAATAGCCAAGGGAGAAGAGAATGCCACTAAAAAAGTGAAGATTAACCGCTATAAACTTGCAGTTACTGACTAGCTGAGGTTGATCGTGATTTTGGTTAACGTGGTGGACTAATTGCCAAGCGAAAGGGAGACTAAGGAAGATTAAAAGGGTGAGAGGGGGATAAACCTGCAGCAGCACAAAAACCACCGTTAAAACATAAACGATAACCGTCACTGCGGTTAAAACTTTAGAACCTTTTAAAGTACCTAAACGAGCAATAGGTGATTTTTTACCCGCTTTGAGATCATCGGCGACTTGATGGAAATGGGAACAAAAAAGGATGATAGAAGTGGTAATCCCGATAATAATTGAAGCCGCTAGACTAGAGACAGAAAAAGAACCTGCTTGGGAATAGTAGGCAGCGGCAATCGCCAAGGGTCCAAAAGTAAAGAAACAGATAATTTCACCTAATCCTTGATAACCGAGACGGAAGGGAGGCCCTTGATAGGTATAGCCCAAAAAACAGCAGAGGGCGATTAATTCTAGGATCATCCAATCGCCTCGCCAATAACTAATAGCAAAAATACCAGCAATACCCACTAATAGAAAAAGATTACTTAGCCAGAAAATTAAAGATTTATTGCCAGTTAAATTAACGATCGAATGAGCTTTATTAACATCGATCCCAGTATCGGCATCAAAAACATCATTACTGAGATTTAACCAAGCGAGAATTAAAATAGCTGAGAGGATAAAAGTGGCAAAAATCGGCAGAGAAAATCCACCTGTTTCCTGATAAGCGATCGCTGTTCCCAGAATAATCGGTATAATCGCCACACTGTACATTGGTGGTTTAAGGGCTGCTAACCAGAGTTTTTTGGGTGAGGGAGTGGTGATAGTATCGGTGGTCATAGCTGAATAATAATCAGGAAAACTCGATCGCTCTAGGGATAAAAAACGAGGGTTTAAGGTAGAATTATAGCTTTTTGTGCCTCAACTAGAAAGGCGGCATTTCCTATTTGTGGTGATCAACAGAAGTTATTAAAAATGGCAGGGGTGCAGGGGATGCGCCCAAAATTTAACATAGGGTGTTATTCTCTAGACGGTAAGCTGAAAATTCCTATAACTTTCCTAGCCACCGATGAGAGCGATCGCTAAAGATGATATTCTTTATATTCACCATGAGGATGTACCTGTTTATAAAAAAGGGGGTTCAGTGGTGAGAAATAGTTATTTTTGGGCGCTAAAATCGATCGCCTGTGGAGCGCGTCGGGGACAGGATTGGGAGTTTGATGCGGAGGTGTGGGTGGCGCTGGTGCGGATGTTGCTCTGTTTTGCCAATTCTGGCTATTTGGGGGATGGTGAGACAATTTTAGAGTTTACTGTCGATTGTCCTATTCCCGAACCTTTGCGGGGGATATCTACTTACTTATAGCCTCGCTGAGATAGTTAGCGGTGGATTCTACTAGGGGAATGGTATTTTCGTATAACATTCGCGTCGGTCCGATAATGCCAACACTACCGACGGGAGTATCTCCCTGTTTATAAAAAGCGGAGATAAGAGTACAAGGACGCATGGATTCCAGAGGATTTTCGGAACCAATAGTGATTTTGACTTTTTTAGCTGATTTTTCCGGTTCTGGTCTTTGTAAAATCAGGGGTAAAAGGCGATCCTGTTCCGCTTCCAATAGATGCAGTAACATTTGTACTTGTTGCCATTGGGCGAATTCTGGCTGTCGAATGACTTCAGCGACACCATGGACGATAATCTCCGGGGTGGCAGTGGATTGGAGACTAGCGCCGATTTCTTGGCTTAATTGTTGGAGAAAATGGGTATAACGGGTAAATTCTCGCTCGATTTGCTGCCAATCGAGGTTAATTAAATCTGCCAAGCAATAACCTTTTAATTTTTCCCCGAGAAAATTAGAGAGGATTTGTAATTCTTCTGCTAATCCATCCTTCTTGTCCGTTGCCATAGACTCAGGAATCTCTATCATAACCGAGCGTGTTTGTAAACTATCTGTAACAATAATTAACATTATCTGCCGGTCCGAGACGGGGACTAATTGCAGATGACGCAGGGTATTGGTGAGGGTGTGGGGGAGGGTAACGATAGCGATATAACCGCTTAAACCGGCTAAAAGTTGGGTGGCCCGTTGTAGCAGACTTTCGAGACTCCAAGCAGGAGACTTAGCGTTTTTATGCAGATAATAGCCGATTTTTTCGCCGATACGGTCATCGGGAGTCATTAACTCATCGACGTAGAGACGATAACCCCAATCGGAGGGAATGCGTCCGGAGGAAGTGTGGGGTTGATAGAGTAAACCTTCTTTTTCCAGTTTACCGAGAGCATTGCGAATAGTGGCGGAACTAATAGTAAATTTGTACTCTTCGAGTAGAGTTTTCGAGCCAACTGGTTCGGCCGTGGCAATATAATGTTGGATTGTGGCCTTAAGGATATGTTGATAGCGATCGCTGAGATGGTTTCTAGCGGACATAGGGGAATAATCTTAACAAAAGATTTATAACATTTTTTTAGACAGTATAACGCTTAATCAGTTATCAGTTATCAGTTATCAGTTATCAAGGTTCTTCGTTACTTGGTATGGTTCGATCGGGTGGCATAAATCGACTATATCCTTATCTGGCAAGAGATTTAATTGATTAGTTCGCTCTAGATCAAAAACAATTGACAAAAATCGCAGCAATGTCTGTCTCTATAAGGGTTTCATTCCTTATAACCCCGTCCATTGCAGAAGACAAACCGAAGAACCGTAATCAATGGGGAGAAAGGGGATAGTGTACCCCTCTCTTTTCCCGATGGGGGCGATCAAAATTAGTAACGGGGAATATTAGGATCGACGAGGAGGGAATAAGCATCGATGCCACCGTTAATATTTTTAACATTAGTAAAACCCTGACTTTGTAGCCATTGGCACATCTGTAGGGATCTCATGCCATGGTGACAGATAACGAGGGTTTCTGCTTGGGGGTTGAATTGGCTGGCAATAGTGGGCGACCATTCTTGGTATTGACTCAAGGGTAAAATGGTAAAATTGGCTACAAATGCCATGGCAACTTCCTCCGGTTCGCGCACATCAATAAGTTGTAAATTAGGATCATGATCGGCTAAACGGAGAGCGAGTTCATGGACGCTAATTTCGGGAATGCTCATAGATTTGGTTTTAAGAATCGGTTATCTTTCCTTTAGAGTAGCAAATCGAGGGACCCTGAGCGGTTATCTGTGAACAGTGCCTAGGTTGTGATGATGGTGAGGAGAATTCTGAGGAACAAAAAAAGCGCATTTGTCCCCGGCTGGATTTCAGTTAAGCTTTGATCAGAGGTTATTGCAGGAGGGAGTTATTGATACCGAATAGATTCACCCAGATGTATTGCGCTGAAGCTATCTTTTCCCCAGTTTTTTATCCTCTGATTAATTTCTAATCTGTACTGCATTCTCTCCCTCTCCCCACCTCCCCACTTCCCCACTCCCATCCCCCCACCTCCCCACTTTATAATTCATAATTCATAATTCATAATTCCTCCCAGCTTATGATTCCCCTACAATTAACCCTGAAAAATTTTCTCAGTTATCGCGAGGCAGTGCTAGATTTTCGCGGATTACATACTGCCTGTATTTGTGGTGCCAATGGTGCGGGAAAATCCTCTTTACTCGAAGCAATTACTTGGGCAATTTGGGGAGAAAGTCGCGTCTCGATTGCTGATGATGTCATTCATGCGGGCAGCGATTATGCGCGGGTAGATTTCGAGTTTAGTTATGGGGGAGAAATTTATAAAATTATCCGTAGTCGTCACCGGGGGGGAAAAGCTTCTGGTTTAGATTTTCAGGTGATTAATGATCAAAGTTTTCGTCCTTTGTCGGGCAAAAGTATTAAAGATACCCAAGCACAGATTAATACTTATCTAAAAATAGACCATAAAACTTTCATTAATTCTGCTTATTTACGACAGGGACAAGCGGACGAGTTTATGAAACAGCCTCCCAGTGGTCGTAAACAGATTTTAGCAGAATTATTACAACTCGATCGCTATGAAATTTTAGCAAATAAAGCTAAGGATATATCGAAACAATTTGATGGACAGTCCCTCCAGATTGAGCAGCAAGTAGAAACGATAAAACTCCGTCTTCAGGAGAAAAATTCTTATCGGGAACACCTGCAAGAGTTAAGCACCCAAATTAACCAAATTAATCAAGAACAAGAGGTAAATAATCGGCGTTTACAGCAACTGCAAGGGGAAGAAAATCAGCGTCATAATTGGGAAAAACAGCTGCAGTGGCAAAGAGAACAGGAGCGAGCTTTATTAGCGGAAATCGAGAGATTAGACCGGGAAAAAGTTAGTCTAGACAATCAATTAAATCAAATAAGGACTATTCTTCATCGCAAAAATGAGATTATTACCGCACACGAGCGCCTAATCAATTTAGACCAGAAAGAGGCCAGTTTGTCAAGTCAATTGCAAGCTTGGCAACAGGCCCAGTATGATAAACAACAATTAGAACAGAAATTACAGCAAAAAATTAACGAATTTACCCTTCCCATCCAACAAACGAGCGCTCGTTTAGAAGAATTGGGAAGACAGGAACAAGAAACTCAAAAAATTATCGAGCAAGCGGGAGATATTCAAGCAGGATTAGAGAAGTTAAATTATCATCGTCAACGTCTTCAGGAATTGGATAGATTAGCTTTAAAATATGCTCCTTTAAATAGCAGAAAAGCTGATCTAAATATGCAGTTGGAACGGGAAAAAGCCAGGATTAATGCTCGTTGGGAACAATTGCAAAGAAATCGGCAACAATTAGAGACAGAAATCGCTCGTATTCCTCTACTAAGAGAGGAAGCTCTCAATTTAGCCAAACGGATTAAGGAACTAGATAAAAAACAAACCTATTGTGAACGAGTTGAAGAAAAGGAAACTCTTAAACAAGTGGATAAAAAAAGTTTATTGGATCAACAGAAAAGATATGAAGAACAACTTTTAGAGTTAACTGATAAATTGGAAAAATTAAATATTCCCGATTCGGTTTGTCCTTTGTGTGAACAGAATTTAGACAGTCATCACCGTCATCAAGTAATCAGGAAAACCCATCAACATCAAGAACAAATTCAAGAGCAAATTTGGTCTCTACAGGAACGGATGGCAGACTGCGATCGAGATTTAAAACGTTTAGGGGAGGAATTAGCCCAAATTAAACAAGAATTGCCAGTAAGATCGAATCTACAACAAAAGTATGTGCAGTTGGAAGTCAAGTTAGAAACTATTGAAGAAAAGGAAATAGAACTAGAGAAAACCGAGGAGATACTTGCAGAGTTAGAAGCACTTTTAAGCAGTGGTAATTATGCCCTAGAATTACAGCAAGAATTGCAAATTGTCAATCAAGAAATTGCCTTATTAAATTATGATGAACAAAGTCATGCTTTAGTCAGAGGAGAAGAAAAAAGATGGCGTTGGGCAGAAATTCAAGAATCAGAACTTAAGCAAGCAAACCGTCGTTTAGCTAATATCAATGCCGAGAAACCTAATTTAATTAATCGATTAGCTAGACTAGAACAGGAGAAACAAGAACTAGGTCAAAACTCCCCACTTAAACAGGAAATTGAACGCTTAGAAAAGCTTATTCAAAACTTGAATTATGATCGCGGTGAACATCAGAATATTCAAAATCTGATCCGACAATTACAGGGGGTAAGATTACAGTATCAAGACTGGCAACAAGCAGAAAAAAATTATCCAGAAATAGCCGCTAAAATCGCTGACATTGAGCAAAGATTACAGGTGCGAAATGAGGATCACCAGAAGATAAATCAGGAGTTAGCCAATATTAGTCAAAAGATTGGTACTTTGACCGACTATCGCCAAGAAATAGCTGCATTATCGACTAATATTCAACAGCGAAGACAGATAATTGATGGATTGCTCTCCCAAAAAGGTCGGGTTGAGGAGAAGTTACATCAACTAGAAACTTTAGGTAAACAACTGACAGAAAAAGAGAGTGATTTAGCTAAAGTTAAAAAACAATATACAGTTTATAAAGAGTTAGCCATAGCTTTCGGTAAAAATGGTTTACAAACTATGATGATTGAGAATGTTTTACCAGAGTTGGAAGCACAAACTAATCATATTTTAGCTCGCTTAACTGGTAATCAATTTCATGTGCATTTTTTAACCCAAAAAAGTGGTAAAGGTACTAAGAAACAGCAACAAAAGTCAATCGATACTTTAGATATTATTATTGGTGATACCAGGGGATCTCGTCCCTACGAAACCTATTCAGGAGGGGAAGCTTTTCGGATTAATTTCTCGATTCGATTAGCTTTAGCGAGATTATTGGCACAAAGAGCGGGAACAGCCTTACAAATGCTCATTGTTGACGAGGGATTCGGAACTCAGGATGCGGAGGGATGCGAGCGCTTAATCGCGGCAATTAACGCTATATCCGCCGATTTTGCCTGTATTTTGACTGTAACTCATATGCCCCAATTTAAAGAAGCTTTTCAACATCGCATCGAAGTCCGCAAAACCGAACAGGGTTCCCAATTGATGTTATTATCCTAGGAAAAATATTGATGTAAATATGGAAAAAATTACGGTTACAGTAAAACTATTTGCTATTTATCAAGAAGTCTATCAAACTTCACAATTAAACCTCGAATTTCCTGCCCACACTTCCGTGGCAGCAGTGTTAAACTATATTATAGCCCCCTATCCTCAATTAGAAAGATGGCGCGGTGTTACTCGTTTTGGAGTTAATCTTCAGTTTGTTTCGGGAGAGAAAATCCTCGAAAATGGCGATGAGATAGTTTTAATTCCCCCCGTTAGTGGTGGCTAAATGGAGATAGGGAAAATCACAAAAGTTGACTGTCACCTTTTTTCCTTTTTACTTTTTCCTTGATATCCCGTGTCTAACTGGCAAATTCCCCCATCGGTAGAGCTTCCCCAAGAGTTTTTAAAAATAGTCCAAGACTATACCCCAGAGTCGAATGGCAGCGTCGTGGCACAAATATTATGGCATCGCGGTGTCCGGGATGTGGTGACTCTGGGGACGTTTCTGGATGAGAAAGCTTATCAGTCAAAAACTCCCTTTGATTTTGGGCAAGAAATGAACTTCGCCGTCAAAAGACTGGAAAAAGCCCTAAATAAAGGTGAAAAAGTGACTATTTGGGGTGATTTCGATGCCGATGGTGTCACCGCTACCAGTGTCCTCTGGGAAGGATTGGGACAGTTTTTCCCACCCTATCAACAGTTAGATTATTACATACCCGATCGCCAAAAAGAATCCCACGGCCTCAATTCTCCTGGTATCGAGAAACTAGCGCGTCAAGGAACCAGTTTAATCGTCACCTGTGACACAGGAAGCACGAATATCGCCGAAATTGACTATGCAAACAGTCTAGGCATCGATATTATCATCACCGATCATCATACCCTACCCGACGAGCGCCCCGAGGTGATTGCCCTGATTAATCCCCGCTACTTTGTGGAAACCCATCCTTTCTATCATCTTTCTGGGGTTGCCGTTGCTTATAAATTAGTGGAAGCGATGTATATAACCCTGCCAGATATTCCCAGAAAACCCCTAGAAAATTTACTCGATTTAGTTGCGATTGGTTTAATTGCCGATTTAGTCAAATTGACGGGAGAATGTCGTTATTTAGCCCAAAAAGGTATTCAAAAACTCCAAAACACTCAGCGTTTGGGAGTTAAAAAATTACTCGATTTATGTAACAAAACCGGAGATAGACCGCTGGATATATCCTTCGGTATTGGACCGCGCATTAATGCCGTCAGTCGCATTTATGGCGATGCCAGATTTTGTGTAGAATTACTTACCAGTGAAGATGAAAAACGTTGTCACGAATTAGCTGAACAAGCGGAATTGGCCAATATTCGTCGCCAAGAAATCCAACGGGATATTATTAAACAAGTTCAGAAAAAATTAGAGAGAATTGATCTTTCTACCACTAATGTAATTATTTTAGATGATCCCCAATGGATGGCGGGAATTTTAGGATTAGTTGCGGGACAAATTGCCCAAGAATACCAACGACCAACAATTTTATTAAGTACCAGTGAACCACCTTTTGCTAAGGGTTCCGCTCGGTCAATTCGCGAGATCGATCTCTATCAATTAGTATCCTCTCAATCCCATCTTTTACATCGTTTTGGTGGTCATCCTTTGGCCGCAGGTTTAAGTTTAACCATAGAAAATTTACCCCTATTTATTGAGGGAATTAATCAACAGTTGCGACGCACAGGAATTGATTTAACTTCCCTTTCTTCCGAGATAGAAGTGGATGCGGTGGTGACGGTTTCCCAATTGGGAAAAAGTCTATTTCGAGAATTAAAATTACTGGAACCCTGCGGGATGGGTAATCCGACACCGAAGCTATTAATTCAAAATTGTTATTTTCAAAATCTTTGGCATAAAAATCTTGAGGATTTCAAAGGCAAAAAAATCGCTTATCCCCGGACAACTTTTGAGATCTGGGATAGTTCAATCGAGCAGGGTTTCCCCGGTATGTGGTGGGGTCATCACAAAGACGAAATTGCTGCCGATACCCGTTATGATGCCGTAGTTGAATTAGATTTTAATACCTACAAAAATCGCTATGAAGTGCGCTTAATTGCCCTGCAAACTTATCAACAACAATCCCTAACCTATAGCAATAAAAAAGATTTTTTAATCGACAATCGCCATCGAGAAATTAGTCAAGAAGTTAGCCAATTAAATCCCCTTTTTCTCCTGGAATGTCCCCGGGATTGGACAAAACTTTCCAGGGAATATCAACAGGCAATTTTACGCGATAAAAAGTTAGTTCTTGCCTATGCTAGTCCTTTGAAAAAATCCGCTCACACCACATGGATAAACCTTGTGGGGATTGGGAAATATTTAGCTAGAACTAAAACCAGTATTTCCCGTCAACAATTACAAAACCGCTTAAACCTCAGTTATCATACCCTAGAATTAGGATTAATTTTCCTAGCAGAAAATGGCTTTAAAGTCAAGAAAAATCAAGAAAATTTATCCTTTGAATTAGTCAATCATGAGGCAAAAATTAATAAGATTGAGCAATTTCTAGAAGCAGTGGCCCTAGAAAACTTTCTCCAGCAATACTTTGCTACTGTTCCCCTAGAAATTCTGCAAACAATTCTTAATCATGAAGACTCGATCGATTTCTAGTTATAACCCGGCTCTCTTGGATTTGGTGGGTAAAATGTATTCTAAGATACATTCCTTCTAGCGAGGGGGTGGAACGAACCACAAAGACACAAAGGACACAAAGATTGATCGATCATATTGTAATTTCGGGGGTTTTGCTAGGGTATAAACTTCCGTATTTTGTGCGATTGCTTGACGAATATAGAGAGGAGTTTGTAACATTCCGAGTAAACTCATGCCATCAATTAAACGTAATCCTCCCGTAGTTGTATCGGTGATTAATTCATCCACCACATCGGGATCGGGACGAGTATTTAAAGGATGATTAGCACAGAGAGTAAAACCCCAAGGGGAACCATAACTAGGAGTGGGAGCGCAATAGGAATGAACGTAGGGAAAAACTGCTTTTAAAGTATTCACCAAACGCGCATGATACATCACCGAAGGGGGAGAAACCGGGCCAGATTGGACAACCACAATGCCATTTTCTGCCAAAACTCTTTGTAGTTTTTCAAAGTATTCTTTCGTAAATAGGGGGAAAGAGGGACCCTCTTCGATGGGATCAACCAGATCAGAAATAATAATATCCCATTTATCATTAGTGGTGTCTAAAACCTCTAAAGCATCAGCCACAACTAACTGAAAACGAGGATCATCAAAAGTGCCTTGGTGCATTTCGGGAAGATGTTCCTTACAAGCTGCCACCACATCCCCATCGATATCGATCATCATCACTTTTTCGATTGTTTTCCAACGCAATAACTCCCGCGTTGTCGCACCTTCACCACCCCCCAGAATTAAAGCAGTTTTTGCTTCTTGGTGGGCAATCATTGCCGGTTGCACTAATGCTTCATGATAAATAAATTCATCCCCCGTACAGGATTGCCATTTGCCATCCAGTACCAAGGCTTTTCCATAGGCCCCCGATTCAACAATATACATCTCCTGAAAAGCGGTTTTTTTGTAGGCTAAAATCTGGGAAACCCCATGACTATAAATGTCCCAGGGGGTAATATATTCGTTAACCCATAGATCCGCTTTTAGTTCACTTCCTGCCATAACTAATCCTCCTTGGGGTGAAAAAGGCACGATCTACTATTATACGACAATTGACAGATTTAGATCGTTAACCTGAAATTATCTCCAGGTAATCCCGAAGCTGCCGATAATCGATCGCTGAAAAACGGTAAGCTAGAAAAGATTAGCTTCAAGTAAACTTCTAGCCACTAACCTATGACTAAAAACGAGACTACCGAGAAAAAGATTTTTCTCCTAGATTTTGAGAAACCCCTTTACGAATTAGAATCCCGCATCGAACAGATTAAAGAATTAGCCCAAGAAAATAGCGTAGATGTCTCGGAACAAATTAGTCAACTAGACGAACGAGCTAATCAATTACGTCGTGAAATTTTTAGCAATCTCACCCCTTCCCAAAGGCTACAATTAGCCCGTCATCCCCGGCGCCCCAGTACCCTAGACTATATTCAGGCAATCACCGATGAATGGTTCGAGTTACACGGTGATCGCGGTGGTTACGACGATCCCGCCCTTGTGGGTGGTGTTGCCCGTTTTAACGGTCGTCCCGTGGTGATTATCGGACATCAAAAAGGCCGGGATACTAAGGATAATGTGGCTAGAAATTTCGGCATGGCTGCCCCCGGCGGTTATCGTAAAGCCATGCGTTTAATGGAACACGCCCATCAGTTTAATCAGCCAATTTTAACCTTTATTGACACCCCCGGCGCCTGGGCGGGGGTGGAAGCGGAAAAATTAGGTCAAGGGGAAGCGATCGCCTATAATCTTCGGGAGATGTTCCGTTTAGATGTGCCGATCATTTGTACTGTTATTGGCGAAGGTGGTTCCGGCGGTGCTTTGGGCATTGGGGTCGGCGATCGCCTATTAATGTTAGAGCATTCTGTCTATACCGTGGCGACTCCCGAAGCTTGTGCCGCCATTCTCTGGAAAGATGCCAAAAAATCCGATAAAGCAGCAGTTGCCCTCAAAATTACCTCAAAAGATTTAAAAGAGTTAAATATTATCGATCAGATCGTTCCTGAACCCTCCAGAGGGGCCCATGCTGATCCGATTAAAGCGGCAGCCAATTTAAAAGCCGCTATTAGTGAAAATTTAGAGGCTTTATCTTTGTTAACTCCCCAACAACGGCGCGAATCTCGTTATCAAAAATTCCGCAATTTAGGCGTATTTTTAGAAGCTACCGCTTAATCAGTGATCGGTGATCAGTTATACCAAATCCTGTTCACAAAGTAGAAGCATTCGGATAGGAAATCTACGGTTTCAGCGATAGGTTATTACCTCAATGCTTCGCCCCTACTTTCAAAATCTTGCACCTGCTTCGCAAAAAAGCCCCAAACCCCTTACCTCGTCTATATTTTACCTTTATTCAGCCAGCCCTAATTAGTGCGATTAATTCCGAGTTATTATTGGTACATTAATCTTACCAATTAAAAGGCCCCAAAGCCCGATCGTTGTAATCGCCACCCTCGGCAATAAAATGAATTACCATCGATTTACGGGTTAGCAGGTTATTATTAATCTTCCCCCCACCATGAATTAACATTCCGTGCCAGAGAAGAATCTCTCCTTTTTTAGCAGTAAATGATTGACAATCATAATTCTGAGCGCGCTGGTTAACATAATCTTGGTATTGGGGAATTTGAGCGGCAGTAATATTTTTAAGATTGACGGCGGGCTAGTCTGGAAAAAAGTCAGTTACTTTGATATTTTTATGAGATTTAGGATAAAAAATTAGCGGGCCAGCATCGGCGGAAATATCTTCCAAGGCAATCCAAACACCGACTAAATGATTAGCAGGATGAACATAAAAAACTGCCATATCCTCATGCAACCCCTGCTCTGTACCGTGCAGAAAGTTGATGGAATATCTCGGTTCGCAGGATTTGCCAATAATTAAATTAACTAAATCTCTCAGATTTTGATTGTCAAAAATTGCTCGAGCAGCGGGGGAAATCTCATGAAAGGCATGGAGTCGCCAAATAGAATTAACTAAGGCTTTTCTTTGCTCGATATCTAGGGCTAAAACTTGCTCGTGACTTAAACTCGCCGGTAGATTTTCTGCTTGAATGCCTTCAATTCTTAATCCAGGTATAGCCGATTCTAGGACAAATAAATCGGCTAATTCTGCTACTAAATTATCGATCGCCGTTGCGGGAATTAAATCTTTGACAATACAATAACCCAATTCTCGCCAATGGTCGAGGAGTTGATATTCTCGTTCGGAAATTCGCCGTTGTTGACGAGCTTTTTGCAGGGATTTTTCCGCTCGCGAGCGATCTAACCAGGGTAATTCGGCAGTAGAATCGAAAGACCAGGGCAAATTTTTTAAGATATCGGCAATTTTAAGAATCATACTCAGTTCATCTTTTCCGAGCTACTTTCGGACTATTTTAATCTATGAGCGCTCGATCTACCCTGTCAACAGATATAAATTATCTGAAAAAACCCCCTAGGATGAGTTAGGAGGTTACAGGGAAAAAATCAATCAGGGTTGATGGGATTAACTAGCGCTAACTTCAGCAGGATAAACGCTAACTTGACGGCGACTTTTATCCTTGTATTCAAATTTGACCACACCATCAATTAAAGCGAATAAAGTATCATCGCCACCACGACCGACATTTTTACCCGGGTGAACTTTAGTACCCCGTTGACGGATGAGAATATTTCCCGCTTTTACCACTTGACCACCGTAGCGCTTAACGCCTAGGCGTTGGGAACGAGAATCGCGTCCGTTGCGGGTACTACCCGTACCTTTCTTATGAGCCATAATTTCTCTCCAAATGCTTTTTTGATTCTAAAAGTTATTCTTCTTCATCGCTACTATCTTCCACAACTTCAGCGCCGGAGGTAGCAGCAGTGGCGACTAGGGTTTTACCGTTATAATTGATTGAATCAATCATAAAACGGGTAATTTCTTGACGATGACCGCGTTTTTTACGGGTTTTCTTTTTCGGGCGCATTTTATAGACAATAACTTTTTTGCCCCGACGATGTTGCATGACAGTCCCTTCCACGGTGGCCCCTTCGATAAAGGGCTGACCGATGCTAATATCATCCTCATCATGGATTAATAGCACTTTGTCGATGGTATGGGTACTTTGTTCATCGACGTGAAGAAGTTCGATATCGTAATAGCGACCGGGTTCTACCCGAATCTGTTTGCCACCGGTCTCAATAATTGCGTAACTCATGAATTTTCTGCGCTCGTTTTGCCGTACAGGTAGCTGAAAAAATTCCAGCTTTTGTGCTAATGTCCTCACCTGATCCGAGCAGGAATTGACACAATTTACTATTATCTAATATTCGGGCGGCAATTGTCAAGCTTTTAGCCCACCGATTGGCTATATACTGAAAATAATCTTACGAAAAACTCAATTAAACCGTTATGGAACAGTGGGAAAGCAGAGGACACCTGTTAACCGAACAAATTAACCCAAACAGCCTCAATTTAGACCAATTAAACCCGCTCGAATTGGTGGATCTCTTCAATCGCGAGGATGCCCAAACCCTAAAAGCGATCGCCATGGCCCGGCAAGAATTGGCCCTAGCGATCTCCCTGACCAGTCAAGCTCTGGCTAAAGGTGGTAGACTCTTTTACATTGGGGCGGGAACCAGTGGCCGGCTGGGGGTTTTGGACGCGGCCGAATGTCCTCCCACCTTCTGCACTCCCCCGGAATTGGTACAGGGAATTATTGCTGGTGGAGCGGCGGCGCTGGTGCGTAGTTCCGAAGATTTGGAGGATAAAGCGGAAGATGGGGCGGCGATTATTGCCCAGCGAGAAATTGACGAATTAGACGTGGTAGTGGGGATTACCGCCGGGGGTACCACCCCCTACGTTCACGGGGCTTTACAGGCGGCAAAACAGCGAGGTGCGACGACGATTGCTATTAGTTGTGTCCCCGCCGAACAAGTCGAGATCGCGGTGGATGTGGATATCCGCTTATTGACCGGACCAGAACTTCTGGCCGGCTCCACCCGCCTGAAAGCGGGAACAGTGACGAAAATGGCTTTAAATATCCTTTCCACAGGGACAATGGTCATGTTAGGCAAGGTTTACGGCAACCAGATGGTCGATGTGGCTGTTACTAATCATAAACTCCATGACCGCGCCCTGCGGATTATCTGTAACCTTAGCGATATTAGTCGTGAGGAAGCGGCAATTTTACTGGAAAAAAGTGGCCGCCGGGTTAAACTGGCTTTGTTAATGCAGAAAACGGGACTTTCGGCGGCGGCAGGACAAGAATTGTTACAAAAGCATCGAGGGCAATTACGGGCCGCCCTGCAAGCTTATAATCAAATTGATTGATAAAAACCTATTGATTTTGACTTTCCTATGGTTAATATTTCTTCGGAAATTGCTGCGGTCGCTGTTATTTTCCTCGTCGCTGGTGCTATCTTGACTTGGAGTTTTTATCGAGCTAAACCCTACGGCCAACTGGGAATTTTACCTTGGTTACAATCCTTGGTACTAATCGCTCCTTGGTTAATTTTTTTCGGGCTATTTGCGGCGGGAATTTATCTCAATCTAGCGGTAATTCTCTTTTTACTGGTTGCTTCCACCATTATCTATATTTATTTGGGCAACCGTTTACGGTTACTGAAAACCAATCAGATAATTGAACCGAAATTTAACCAGGCAGTTAGCCAGTCCGTTACTCCTCTAGAAACCACGGCAGCGGTGACAGTAATTGTACCAGATGTGATTCCAATTCCCGAAGAGGATTTAAAAGTTATTCAGAGCATTTTTGGGATAGATACTTTTTTTGCCACCGAGACTATCTCTTTTCAGGAAGGGGCAATTTTTAAAGGCAATTTACGAGGAGAACCGGATATCGTTCACTCTCGCTTAACCCAGAAATTAAGTAATCATTTTGGCGATAAATATCGTTTATTTCTGGTGGAAGGAACCGAGGAAAAACCTGTGGTAATTATCCTTCCCAAAACTAACGATCCTAGTCCTGCCACTCTTGCTCAAAAAAATCTCTCTTTAGTTTTGTTAGTAGCCACCATTGTCACCAGCTTAGAAGCGGCGGGAATTTTATTGGGTTTTGATTTGTTTAGTAATTGGCAGAGATATCGAGAAGCAATTCCCCTGAGTTTGGGTTTATGGTCGGTATTAATTGCCCACGAAATCGGTCATCTAATTATCGCTAAACGCCATAATGTTCGTCTCAGTTTACCCTATTTTCTTCCCACTTGGCAGATTGGTTCTTTTGGGGCGATTACTCGTTTTGAATCTTTATTACCTAACCGCAGTGTCCTATTTGATATAGCTTTCGCTGGTCCTGCTTTGGGAGGTTTGGTTTCTTTAATCTTATTAATTGTTGGACTGACTTTATCTAATTCGGCCAGCCTTTTTCAAATCCCTAGTACCTTTTTCCAAAGTTCAATTTTAGTGAGTTTTTTAGCGCGGATAGTTTTGGGCGACGAGTTACAAAATGCCGTTATCTCCGTGCATCCTTTAACTGTTATCGGTTGGTTAGGATTGGTGATTACCGCCCTTAATTTACTGCCCGCAGGACAGTTAGATGGTGGCAGAATTGTTCAGGCTATTTATGGTCGCAAAATTGCCCGCCGCACCACTGTGGCCACTTTGGTCATTTTGGGCATTATTTCCTTAGTTAATCCCAGTAATCCGATTCCTCTCTATTGGACAATTTTAGTCGCTTTTTTACAAAGAGAGTTGGAAAGACCGAGTTTAAATGAGTTAACCGAACCCGATGACACCCGCGCCGGTTGGGGTTTATTACTACTCTTTTTAATGTTAGCGACTCTGATTCCTTTAAGCCCTAGTTTAGCAGGACGGTTAGGCATCGGTGGCTAAATACTTCCCCGAAATTCTTGCCATTGATTGCCGTCAAAAAAAAGCTTGACAAAAACTCAAGTCTTGACTTATAATTTTCTTATAATGGGAATCCGTGTCCGCCTATAGACCCCTGATTTTTCCGTAAAATATAGCCTCCAGCATTTACCCCTGAAGATTTGACTTTTGGAGTTGCTCAAAATGTCTAACGAAACTGTCACTTATTCCCTAGAAGCTGTCCTGACAAGGATTGAGGGGAAAATCGACTCTCTGGAAAAACGTATTGACGAGAAAATCGACTCTCTGGAAAAACGTATTGACGAGAAAATCGACTCTCTGGAAAACCGTATTGACGAGAGATTTGACAAGATAGAAGACCGGTTAACTAAAGTAGAAATAGGACAGGCCGAACTCAAGGGAGATATTAAAGCTTTAGACGAAAAAATCAATGGATTAACTGCAAGGGTTGCCTATCAGGAATTCACCAATCGAGGGATTCTGATAGCACTGGTGGTCGCTATTTTAGGAGGTGCCGCTAAACTTTTTGGTTTTTTCCCTAATCCTTAGAAGTTGCCGGTAGCCGTACCTAGTAGATAGGCTCTTCCCAAAAATTTTTCGCTCATTACCCCGATCATCCGTTAGAATAGATTCAGAATTCAAGGATAAAATCTCATCTATGAATCCCGTTGTTTTGGTGCATGGTTTTCTGGACACTACGGCTGTTTTTAAACCGATGAGCGAGTATTTAAATTATCATGGTTGGCAGGTGCATAGTTTTAACCTAATTCCCAATCATGGTTACGAAAAGTTAGAAGTTTTAGCAGGTCAGGTGGACAATTATATCGAGAAAAACTTTGCTAAAGAGCAGAAAGTAGATCTGATTGGGTTTAGTATGGGAGGATTAATTACCCGCTACTACCTGCAAAGATTGGGAGGAGTGGCAAGAGTGCAACGTTACCTAAATATTTCTGCTCCGAATCGAGGCACTTTAACCGCGTATAGTTTACCCTTAGATGGGATTAGACAAATGCAGCCGGGGAGTCAATTTCTAGAGGATTTAAATCAAGATTGTCAACAAATTTTAAATAAAATTAAAACCACAATTATCTGGACTCCCTACGATTTAATGATATTTCCTGCCCATAGTTCCCGTTTATCGGTGGGCAAAGAAATTTCCATTCCCGTATTGCTTCATGCTTGGATGGTCAAAGATAGCAAAGTTTTAACAACAATTAAAGAGACCTTATTAGAATAGAAATACTGGTTGTCTCCAACACCTGAACAAGATCAAAATATTACCGACAAAAACGTTAATTATCATCAAAAAAGCTTGACTTAACGTTATAATTGTGCTAGGCGATCAAATTCCCCTAGGTGTCACTATGTCCACTCAAGAACCCACCCTAACCGATGTTCTCAACGAATTGAAAAGCTTCCAAACAGCAGTAAATCAACGTTTTGAAGCGATAGACCAAAGTTTTGAGGCGATAGACCAACGTTTTGAAGCGATAGACCAAAGTTTTGATGCTATGGGGCAACGCTTTCAGGAAATAGACCAACGTTTTGATGCTATGGGGCAACGCTTTCAGGAAATAGACCAAAGATTAGACAAGCTCGACTATAAATTTGACACCTACGAAAAAGCCTCCGAGAAAGTGCTGAGATTAGCCACAACAATTATTATCGCAGCCGCCACCGTAGCGGTTTTACCCTCGGCCTTTCAGGCAATCGGCCCCCTATTAACCCAAATAATCGCCGCCGGCAATAACTAACTTGTGATCGAGACTTGACGATTGCATGGTATGATAGGGGTTTTGGAACTATTGTTTTAGGTCAAGATCATGGCGAAACGAATGCAGGTTATCCTCAATCAAAAAGTCAGCAAATTAGGCGAAAATGGCGATGTGGTGGAAGTAGCCCCCGGTTATGCCCGCAATTACCTTATCCCCCAAGGTGTGGCCGTTTTAGCCACCAAGGGCGCGATTAAACAGGCAGAATTTAGGAAAGAAAAAGAGCGTCAACGTCTCCTCGCTGAAAAACAAGAAGCGGAAACCAGAAAAACTGCGATCGAAAAACTCAGTCCCTACACCATCCCTAAACAGGTGGGTGAAAATGAGGCAATTTTTGGTACTGTCACCAGTCAAGATGTGGCCACGGTTATTCTAGAAAATGCTAAATTAGAAATCGATCGCCGTGGTATTACCGTCCCCGATATCGGTCAATTAGGAGTCTATAAAGTACAAGTCAAACTCCATCCCGAAGTTAGTGCCGATATAGAAATTAAAGTAATTGCACAATAACAATTATCGGGGCATAGTTATCAGTAATCGGTGAAAACTTATCAGAGCAATTAACTAGCTGATGGCTGATAGCTAATAGCCATTCACATCTCAAAAACTATGACTCATCCCACGGATCTAAAAACCCTAGCACGCTGGATGGCGGCGGATTTTAGTAATCAAGAACAAGCTTTTGCTAATCCGCCTTTTTTCGCCCATATTCGCGTGTGTATGCGTCCTTTACCCGATGAATTACTGGGGGGAACCAGTTTATTTTTAGAGCAGGCCTACGATTTTATGCTCAATACTCCCTATCGTTTGCGAGTATTTAAATTGTCGGTAGTCGATGACCATATTGAACTAGAAAACTTTAAAGTTAAAGAGGAAGCTAACTTTTTTGGTGCTTCTAGAGAACCCCAGCGTCTCAAAAATCTCAGCTTAGAACTATTAGAACCGATGGCGGGTTGTGATATGAATGTCACTTGGACAGGTAACAGTTTTAAAGGGGTGGTGAAACCGGGTAAACAATGTTTAGTCTTTCGCAAAGATAGAATGACTTATTTGGATAATAGTTTTGAAATTAGTGAACGGGGATTAATTAGCGTTGATCGCGGTTTAGATCCCGAAACCGATCAATTAGTCTGGGGTTCGATCGCCGGTCCCTTTGAGTTTGTGCGTCGCAGTAGTTTTGCTGAGGAAGTGTGAGAAAAATTCTCGGTTTTTAGCTATGAAAATCGCCACATGGAATGTCAACTCGATTCGCAGCCGACAAGAGCAGGTAATTAACTGGTTACAACTCAATCCCGTTGAGGTTTTATGCTTGCAAGAAACCAAGGTAATCGATCGAGATTTTCCCAGAGAAGCTTTTGAATCTTTGGGTTATCATCTCTATATTTCTGGACAAAAATCCTATAATGGTGTGGCGATTTTTAGCCAGAAACCCATGGAGGATATCACTGTGGGATTTAGTCCCATTATCGGCGAAAATTTAACAGGAGAACTAGACGAACAGAAACGGCTAATTACTGGAGTAATCGGCGATATTCGGATTATTAATCTCTACGTTCCTAATGGTTCTTCCCTAGATAGTGACAAGTATATCTATAAGCTTAAATGGTTAGAAACTCTTAGGAAATATCTAGATAAAATTATTAATTCTCAACCTGAAGAATTATGTATCTGCGGAGATTTTAATATTGCCTTAGAAGATAAAGATATTTATGATCCCAAAGGCAAAGAAAATCATATCATGTCTTCAGCTAAAGAAAGAGAAGCTTTAGAAAAGGTCTTAGAAATTGGCTTACAAGATGCCTTTAGAAAATTCACATCGGACCCAGGACATTATAGTTGGTGGGATTATCGCAGCGGCGGTTTTGCTCGTAACCGAGGTTGGCGAATCGATCATCTTTATTTAACTCCTCAGCTATACGAAAAAGCCGTTAATTGTCTGATTGATCGAGAACCCAGAAAACAAGAAAAACCTAGCGATCATACCCCTGTTATTCTGGAAATATCAAGCCAAAAATAGCTAAAGGATCAACCTAGACTTTGCACAGCCAGAATTTTGCTCTGTTAGCTTCCCTAACCGGGGACTTTCAGCTTGAGGATTTATTCGGTAACGAGAAAATGCTATGATTCGGGTTGAATTTACCAAGTTTATTAAATTATGCGTTCTCCCCAATTAATTGTTCTATTGCTCGGTTTATCCCTTCTCCCCAGCATCTCCCCCCCTTTTGTCCACGCTAATCCCTCGATAGTGCCGGTGAAACAATCGAGTAATCGCGATGGGGGACAAACAATCAAGGAAGCGGAAATTAAAGCAATGATTCAAGACATTGAAACCGCTATTAAAGATAAAAATATCGCCCTAATCCTCAAACACTATGCCCCGTTTATTTCCTCGCAATTGACCATTAAAACCGATGCTAGTACCGAAATTTTTGAGTTAAATGGCATCACGGAACATAAAATATTTTTAGAGGAATCCTACAAAAATATTAGAAGTATAGAGGTTCTTTCTGAGAATTGGGACGTGGATATTCTTGCTAATGAGGAGATGGCGATTATCACTCGCGAGCGGGTAATCAATATTACCAACACCGAGGGTGATAACTATATAGTGGCATCGGAAGCAGTGGCTAAAGTCGCTCCCATCGACGGTAAATTGAGGATCTTTTCCATTCAAGAAACCGCCGAAGTGGGACGCAGACCAAAAAAATAATCAACCTCTCCGGTTGGGACTGGACCAACCCGACTCCCGCCGTCTTCTTCCCTCGATAAAACCGTCATCGTAGTCTCTAGAATTGCGCGGATTATCATAGCGGGCAAAGTTAAACCCGTCCTCTAGTCCGCGCTGAAATTCTTGCTCTGGTGGCACAAATCGATAACGTTGTCTATTATCCTGTACCGCCCGGTTGATTAACAAGGCCCCCGCTCCAATACCCACGGCCTCACCAAAGGTTAAAGACCTAGCATAATCGATGTTAATTGTCAAGAAAGTTGTTGTTAAAATTAAGGCTTTTCCCCAATGCTGACCCATAAAATCCTCCTTAAAAAAATCAAGTTGACAAAGAAACCATTACAGATACAGAGTTTCTCATAAAATCGACCACCGACTTCCCAAAACGGAAACCTTGTACCTCACCATTACGATAACTGCTATGAGCTAGATTTAGAAGAATGGGAGTGAAAGCGAATCCCCAAAAAGACATCGTAGAGGAAACTCCAGAAATTCTTACCTTGCAGTAAACCTAAAGACTGTTCACACTCTTTTGCGTCTAAAAGCGGTTTAGTGGCATAGTATGCCGGTTGGTATTTGTACCAGGGAATCGACGGCCAGAGATGATGCACGAGATGATAATTCTGCCCTAAAATCAGCAGATTTAACAGGGGACTGGGGTAAACGCGGGCATTTTTCCAACGATTACGCTCTTGGAAAGGACGATGGGGGAGATAATCGAAAAATAAACCGAGGGCAATTCCCACCACTAAAGCAGGAACAAACCAAAAATTCATCACATAGCTGATAAAACCGTATTGACAGGCGACGATGACTATGGTAGCCACAAAAAGACGACTGAGGAACCATTCCAGCAGTTCGTATTTCCGCCAGAGTTGCCGCTTAAAAAAGAAAATCTCGTGATAAAAAAATCTGGCCGCAATCATCCACAAAGGGCCGCCAGTGGAGACAAAATGATCCGGATCATTTTCGGGATCGTTAACGTGAGCGTGGTGCTGTAAATGGACTCTAGTGAAGACTGGAAAGGCAAAACCGAGCATTAAAGCACTGCCATGACCTAAAATAGCATTAAATAGCCGATTACTATGGGCAGAATTATGAGAGGCATCGTGGATAACTGTCCCCGATAAATGTAAAGCGAGGACATTAGCACTAAAACAAATCCAGTCAGGCCAGGACCATAGCCAATAGCCACAGGTAGATAGGGTTATTAGGCTCAAGGCACTGAAAAACATGGTAACGTTTGGGTTGAAGCCCCCCGGTGCTTTTAAATACTCTTTGGGGACTGTCAGCAACATCTCGGCCGACTGCATTATGGGTGTTGCTCCTTATTGTGTTCGCTTTACTGGCGTAAATTATCATACTACGGCTTTTTCATAAAGTTTTGTAACATTATCTTAATTAATCTAAAGTTATGAAGAAAGTAAGGATTTGTTATATGGTCTTCCCCCCCAGTCCCCGAGGGAAAGCGAGGCTACAAGAGAAAATCACGGGCGCTTAACGCCAGTTTCGCACTTAAACGATTAAAAAATTCGGCTAGAGACTCGGCTTGAGAGGGAGCGATCGCCTGTTTCCCCCCTATCACCGATTCTACTCTATCCCGATCGCCGAAAATATCCACAAGACACTCCCTATCGATATCGAATTCATCCAGTAACGATTCTAACGTAGCGGTAGGATTTGTTCGGGCGATCGGATAATGTTTCCGCTCGTATTCTTCCACTAATAACACCAATAAATCGAATAATAGTCCTTCGTCCTTGCTTAACTCCCGTGACATCATCCCTTCAATTATGCTTAAAAATCGCTCGTATTCTTGGGAGTTATTAATCGGTTTCGGTTGATACTGCAATAGTAAATCACCATAGGTTAATGGATTAGAAGTAGGGATCATTTTTCCAGTTCTCCTTATTGTATTCAGCGTGACTTAGAATATATTTAACGAAAATGGTTTGACGAGAATAATTGATGTCAGCGATTAAACGGTATTTGTTTCCCTTGATATTAAAAACTGTAAAATTTCCCACCGCCTCCGCCTTCGGGTAGCGACCTTGAACCTCTACTAAATTTTTCCAGTTAGCCTTACTAGCGAAGTTATACCAATCCCTAAGAGCTTCTTCTGCGTCCGAGTGGCGTTCCCAAAACTCTCGTAATTTGACTTTACTGATCACGCCCATCGATCGCTAGTTTTATTGTTGTTTTTAACTTAGATAAGTAGCTGGTTATAATTAAATTAAAAATGGATTTTAGGTTCGATCCCCCCTGCCCCCCTTGATAAGGGGGGTGCCGATCCCCCCTGCCCCCCTTGATAAGGGGGGTGCCGATAGGCGGGGGGATCACCCTTAATAAGGGGGGCATCTGATAATTTTTAACGCCTACCTACTTAAACATCGATCGCTCTGATAATTATAGTGTATGCCAATTTTACCGATCGCTCCCCGCACCCCAGAAAAGCGCACCACTTCGCCGCTCTCTTGGGAGATCGCTCTAAATCCCGAATCGAGTAATCAATAGCTAGATAAAGCATAATAAATATAAATTACAAAAACCTTGACAAAATCGCGGGGGGGGGGTAATATTTGGGAGAATTTAGCTAAACAATGTATTCTATGCCACTTAAAAGTTCCCTTTGTTATTCCGTCGCCCTCGCCACGGTAGCCACCGCCACCCTCGCACCGGTTGCCAGTGCCGCAACTTTTAACTTTTCCTACACCTCCAGCGCAGGAACGATCACTGCGACGGTGGACGGAACCCTGCAACCAGATAACAACAGGGTATTCGTCAGTTCTATCAGTAATACCACCTTTAACGGCTCTCCCGCCCCCGCTCTTCCGTTGATAGGTTCTTATCTCAATAGCATTCTTGCTGGTGGTGTTGTTGTAACGGGTCAGGCGGTGCTATCCCTAGACGGAGCGGGACTGGATTTTGTCGCTTGTAACACGACGAATTGTATTGATGGATTCGGCTTTTTGCCCCCTAACGCTATTGTAGGTAACACGACCGACCTGTTCGCTTCCGGCAGTGCCTACGGTTCTACTCTTCCTGAACTCTTCGTTCTCGCCAATTATTCCCTGACCACCGTTCCCGAACCAGCGACGGTTCTCGGTTTACTCTCTGTTGCCGGGGTGGGTTTATTGTGCAAAGGCCGGAAACTGGAAAAGTAATTGTGACCGACTAAAAATTAAATTGATTGGGAACGGGTTGTGCGATTGTGGCAGCCCGTTTTAGTCTTTTATTAGCATCGAGAGATTGATCGCACGATTAACTAAAGGGAGTAAATTAGATGGTAGATAAAATCACTGCCAACGAGATATTGGAACGTTTACGAACCCTGAAACCCGAACTAGCGGAACGATACGCGATCAATCGAATCGGCATTTTCGGCTCGGTAGCCAGAGAGGAAACCCGCCCGACGAGCGATATAGATATAGTGGTATATATGCCCCCCGATCTGCTTAAAAGAGTCAGACTGAAAGCCGAACTAGAGAACCTATTCGGTCGGGAAGTGGACGTGATCCGCTATCGGGATTCTCTGAATCCTTACCTCAAGGCACGGATCGATCGAGAGGCCATCTATGTGTGATCGATCGCTTCTATTCGAGTTAAAAATCGCTTGGAGGGCTTACGGTGATGGAAGGAAAAGAAACAGGACTAATTGACATCCTCGCCGCCCTAAAAGTGCGGCGATTCCTAAACCTCACGATTTAAGTTTCTGCTTCCACCACCGTCGCATACCACAGTTAAAAAACCATGTACTGTCTTACACAGGCGGGGTTTCAGACCCAAAATTTCCGATGAACGGGAACTAGAGGAAATTCTGGAAATGGCACGGGATGCGGCGGAAAAAGCCCGATCGATGGGCGAGGTAATTACAGAAAATTCAAAAAAATGGCGAGAAAGAGCGAAACAATCGCCGCAAGTGAGATCGGGTGGCTGAAGTAACCGAACCGATATTTATGGGGAATAGTCGGGGGTTCGATCGATACGATAAACTAAACGATATCCACTCCAGAAAACCGCGATGGTTCAAGCGACCGAATATCTCTATATCGTTCGAGACGACGAGATCTTACACGGGGAACCAATTATCAAAGGAACCCGTACACCCGTCCGCGCCATCGTCGAAACTTGGCGTCTGGGGGTCGCTCCCGAAGAAATACCCCTAGGAATGCCCCATCTGACGTTAAGTCAGATTTTCAGTGCGTTGACCTATTACAGCGACCATCTAGAGGAAATTAACGCTTATATCGAGCGTAACCACATTCCCGACGACTTAATCGATCCGCTGCTAAAAAATTCGTGAATAATCTCTTCGGTGTAAAGGAACCCTTGTCACATCGAAACATTTCCTTAAGATATAAGACCGAAGGTCCAGTCTGGATACAGAATTGATATACCTAGAATCGCTACTCTGGCTCACCCTCTAGGCCCTTCCCTTCCAGACTGCTAGGCTATTAGACAAGATGAATAACAATCAAACTCCACGGAAACAAGGACTATACGATCCCCAATTTGAACATGATGCTTGTGGTGTCGGTTTTATCGTTCATAAAACGGGTAAAAAGTCCCACGATATTGTTGAACAGGCCTTAACAATTTTACTAAACCTCGATCACCGTGGCGCGTGCGGTGCGGAAAAAAATACGGGAGATGGGGCGGGTATTTTATGCCAAATCCCTGACCTATTTTTCCGGAAAGTGACTGGGGATCTAGGTTTTACCTTGCCGGCAGCGGGACAATACGGGGTAGGAATGCTCTACACGGCCCCTGATGCCGAAATTCGCGGGAAAAGTCGCCAGGAATTCGAGAAAATCGCCGCCGAAGAGGGGTTAAAAGTTCTCGGTTGGCGTGATGTTCCCACGGATAACTCTAGTTTGGGCAATTCGGCCAAATCTACCGAACCCTTTATCGAACAGGTTTTCATCGAACGCGATGCCAATTTAAGCGATGATCTGGCCTTTGAACGCAAATTATACGTTATTCGCAAGCGTTCCCATCTCAATCGTCAATCTTTTAATCGTTACTGGTATCCTTGCAGTATTTCTAGTCGTACCATTGTCTATAAAGGGCAATTAATGCCGGTACAGGTGGGTGACTATTTCCCCGATTTACACGACCCCGACTTTCAAAGTGCTTTAGGATTAGTCCATTCTCGTTTTAGTACCAATACCTTCCCCAGTTGGGAACGCGCCCACCCTTACCGTTATATTGCCCACAATGGCGAAATTAATACCCTGCGAGGTAATATTAACTGGATGCACGCCCGTCAGTCGATGTTTGCCTCACCCTTATTCGGGGAAGACATCAAAAGAATCCAGCCGGTTATTAATATCGAGGGTAGTGACTCCTTAATTTTTGATAATGCCCTAGAATTAATGGTTTTATCGGGGCGTTCTCTCCCTCACGCTGTCATGATGATGATTCCTGAACCCTGGGCAGCCCACGAATCGATGAGTGATGAGAAAAAAGCCTTTTATGAATACCATTCCTGTTTGATGGAACCCTGGGATGGTCCGGCCTCGATCGCTTTTACCGATGGTACGATGATGGGAGCAGTGTTAGACCGCAATGGTTTGCGTCCTTCCCGTTACTATGTCACCAAAGATGACCTAGTAATTATGGCATCGGAAGCGGGAGTTTTACCCATTGAACCAGAACGCGTCGCTTTTAAAGGTCGTCTGCAACCCGGCCGGATGTTCCTTGTGGATATGAAAGAAGGTCGTATCGTGGCCGATGAGGAAATAAAAGCAGGTATTGCCAACGCTAAACCCTATCGCCAGTGGTTAAACGAAAATTTAGTCAATTTAGACGATTTACCGGCGGTGGAAACTGCTCCACCGGAAACTTCTGTTTCCCTAATTCAACAGCAAACCGCTTTCGGTTACACTTTTGAGGAATTACGTCTTTTATTAGCCCCCATGGGCCGGGATGGAGTGGAAGCAGTGGGTTCCATGGGTTCCGATACACCCCTAGCCGTCTTGTCCGATCGCCCAAAACTGCTTTATGATTACTTTCAGCAGTTATTCGCCCAAGTCACTAACCCCCCGATTGACTCGATTCGCGAAGAAATTATCACCTCTCCCATCACCACTATCGGCGCTGAGAGAAATCTCCTGGATCCGCAGCCCGAAAGCTGTCACCTGATTAAACTTAACTCTCCTATCCTCACTAACGCCCAATTAGCGCGTTTACAGGGCAATAGCGAATTTAAAACCGTGACTATTCCCATTCTCTTCGATCCCACTTCGGGAGTCGAGGGGATGCGTAGCACAATTGAGGCAATTTGTCAAGAGGTGGACGAGGCAATTTTAGCGGGCGCGAGCATTATTATTTTAAGCGATCGAGGTATCGATAAAAATCACGCCCCGATTCCCTCACTGCTGGCGGTTGCCGGTTTACACCATCATCTCATCCGGCAGGGAACCCGCACCAGAGTGGGCCTTGTCCTGGAATCTGGCGAACCCCGGGAAGTGCATCACTACGCCCTTTTACTCGGTTATGGTTGCGGTGCGATTAATCCCTATCTAGCCTTTGCCACCCTCGGCAGTATGATCGAGGAAGGTTTATTGGTAGGAGTTGACCACCAGAGTGCCTGTAAAAACTACATAAAAGCCGCCACCAAGGGCGTAATTAAAGTGGCCTCTAAAATTGGCATTTCCACCCTGCAAAGCTACCGTGGGGCGCAAATATTCGAGGCTATTGGCTTAAATCGATCGGTAGTCGATCGCTATTTTACTTGGACAGCTTCCCGCATTGAAGGGGCCGATTTAGAAATTATTGCCCGGGAATCCCTACTCAGACATGGCCACGCTTTCCCCGACCGGGATGTTAATGTGCATACCCTCGATATTGGCGGTGAATATCAATGGCGTAAGGACGGGGAAGCCCATCTTTTTAGCCCAGAAACCATTCATACCCTGCAACAAGCGGTAAAATTGGGCAAATACGACCTCTTTAAGAAGTATTCCCAACTGGTCAACCAACAGAATCAAAAATTCTTCACCCTGCGGGGACTATTAACCTTTAAAAACCGGGAAAGTATCCCCATCGAAGAAGTGGAACCGATTGAAGCGATTATGAAACGCTTTAAAACCGGGGCCATGAGTTACGGGTCCATTTCCAAAGAGGCCCACGAATCCCTCGCTATTGCCATGAATCGTATCGGTGGCAAGTCGAACACCGGGGAAGGGGGCGAAGATTCCGAGCGCTACACTTGGACAAATGAACAGGGAGACTCGAAAAATAGTGCCATTAAACAGGTAGCTTCCGGCCGTTTTGGTGTCACCAGTCTTTACCTCTCCCAAGCGCGAGAATTGCAGATAAAAATGGCCCAGGGGGCAAAACCGGGCGAAGGCGGTCAATTACCGGGTAAAAAAGTCTATCCTTGGATTGCCAAAGTCCGTCACTCCACCCCCGGAGTTGGTTTAATTTCTCCCCCACCCCACCACGATATCTACTCGATTGAAGACCTAGCGGAGTTGATTCATGACCTAAAAAATGCCAATCGTGCGGCCAGAGTGAGCGTAAAACTGGTTTCTGAGGTGGGAGTTGGCACAATCGCCGCCGGAGTCGCTAAAGCTCACGCCGACGTGGTTTTAATCTCTGGTTTCGATGGTGGGACCGGAGCCTCACCCCAAACCTCGATTAAACACGCGGGTTTACCCTGGGAGTTGGGACTAGCAGAAACCCATCAAACATTGGTGTTAAATAATCTTCGCAGTCGCATTGCGGTGGAAACCGATGGCCAGATGAAAACCGGCCGCGATGTGGTGGTGGCAACCCTATTGGGGGCCGAAGAATTCGGGTTTTCGACCGCGCCACTGGTGACGTTAGGCTGTATTATGATGCGGGTTTGTCATCTTAATACCTGTCCGGCGGGGGTAGCGACCCAGGATCCGTTATTACGGAAGAATTTCATCGGAGATCCCGAATATACGGTGAATTTCATGAAATTTATCGCCCAGGAAGTGCGGGAAATTATGGCCGAATTGGGATTCCGCACCTTAAATGAAATGGTGGGGCGAACTGATGTATTAGAGCCAAAACAGGCGGTAGAACATTGGAAAGCGAAAGGAATTGACCTAACTCCAATTCTCTATCAACCGGAGGTAGATGCAGAGGTAGGACGTTATTGCCAGATTCCCCAGGACCACGGTTTAGATAAGTCCTTGGATATAACCATTTTACTGGATTTATGCAAGGATGCCATTGAAAAAGGCGAAAAAGTCAAGGCGACACTACCGATTAAAAATATTAACCGCGTGGTGGGGACGATTTTAGGCAACGAAATCACTAAACGTCACTGGGAGGGTTTACCCGAAGATACCGTACATCTCCATTTTCAGGGCAGCGCGGGGCAGAGTTTCGGTGCTTTTGTTCCCAAAGGGGTGACACTGGAGTTAGAAGGGGATGCTAATGATTATGTGGGTAAGGGTTTAAGCGGTGGCAAAATCATCGTTTATCCGCCCAAAGGTTCCACTTTTGTGGCCGAGGAGAATATTATCATCGGTAACGTGGCTTTATACGGCGCGACCAGTGGTGAGGTGTATATTTCTGGGGTTGCTGGGGAACGTTTTGGGGTGCGTAACTCTGGGGTGACTACGGTGGTTGAGTCCGTTGGCGACCACGCCTGCGAGTATATGACGGGGGGTAAAGTCGTTGTTTTAGGGCCCACCGGTCGCAATTTCGCCGCCGGGATGAGTGGTGGTGTCGCCTACGTCCTCGATGAGTCGGGGGATTTCGCCACTCGTTGCAATACCCAAATGGTAGCTTTAGAGGCGCTAGAAGGGGAAGAAATCGACGATTTACGCGAGTTAATTCAACGCCATGCTGATTACACCCAAAGTCAAAAAGCGTCCCTAGTTTTAGCAAATTGGTCGGAAATGTTGCCCAAGTTTGTTAAAGTAATGCCCAAGGATTATAAGCGGATGTTGCAGTGTATTAAAGAGGCGTTAGATTCCGGTTTAACTGGCGATTCTGCCCTCGATGCCGCTTTTGAAGCCAACGCCCGCGATGTGGCAAGGATTGGCGGTAGTTAGGGTTTAATGGGGGCTGAATAAGCCCCCTTTTTTTCAATAGACAAGTTAAAATAGAGGTTAGATGTTGTTTATAGACCTAACTCCTGTCATTCCAATGGACACACAAAACAATTTTCTCACCTTTGAAATTTTTGCATTTGACACTTCTAATCAATCTCATATCAAAACTCCTGATAATTTAGTCTATCTTCTCGCCTCGAATGATTCATTTTGGAAGGGAACACAACAAATAGGTGATAACAGTCGCCAAATCAAGGATAATTTTATAGAAATTACAGTAAATCCAATTAAATTTGATCAAGACAGCAAAGATAAATGTATTACAGGTTTTTCAATTGTTGTAAAGGGAGAATATGATTGTTTAGAACCTCAACGTATTCCAATTTTAAATTTTTTCAAAGAACAAAAATTAGAAACACTGTATATAGTAAAAGACGAAATTTCTGAGCAGATTGCTGTTCAAATTTATCCTTATATTTATCGTGTGGAAAACCATTTAAGAGCCTACATAACGAAATTCATGACAACCAAGATAGGAGTGAATTGGTGGAAAACGGAAGCCCCCCAAGATTTTAGCAAGAAAGTTAATGACAGAAAAAATAATGAAACAAAATTTGCAAGCTATATTGACAATAAACTCTATCTGATAGATTTTAATGATTTAGGTGAGTATATATACAAGCTTTCATCTGGTTGTATAACCAAAGAGGATTTAATTAAAAAAATTGATAGGCTTGAAGAAACTCCCGAAGCAATTCGTAAATTAAAAGAAGAAATTAAAAGCAACTATGATAAGTTTTTTAAGGAATCATTTAAAGACAGAAATTTTCAATCTAATTGGGAGAAACTGTATAAAATCAGAAACAAAGTAGCTCATAATAATCTTTTTACCAATGACGACTTAAGTGTGGCCGAAGAAAAACACCGAGACTTAATTGAAACAATCAAGAACGCGGAGCAGAAACTTGAAGGACTGATATTAACTCCTGAAGAAGTAGGATTAATACAAGAAGAAGCAAATTCTATAGAAGATAGACAATATCCCATCGAAAAATTGATGGATATAGTAGGAAAGTTACCATCCGAAAAATTGATGGATCCATTAAGAAAGTCACCATCCAAAAAGATGGATCTAGTAGGAAAGTTACCATCATGCCATTCTCTTATCACTCCTTCTGGCTTAAACTTAAGACGAATGAAAACCGAAAAATTGATGGATGCATTAAGAAAGTTACCATCCGAAAAATTGATGGATCTATTAAGAAAGTCACCATCTGACGGGTTCTTCGGTTTGTGCTATGCAATGGACGGAGTTATAAGGGATGAAACCCTTATAGAGAAGGACATTGATGCGATTTTGTCAATTGTTTTCGATCTAGAACGAACTAATCAATAGAACTCTTGCAAGATAAGGATTTAGTCGATTTATGCCACCCTTTAGGAAGTTGATGGGTGCTGCTACTGAGTCGGGATTCCTTGAGTGTGTAACACAGCAGAGTATGGCTATCGATTAGACATTTCAAGGCAGATACTCCGCGAAGTCTTGTAAGTGTTCTTTATCATCGGCTTAATTTTGCCAGTGGGAAATTATTATCGGTAATTAACAATTCTTCCCCTAGTTTGAGATTGTATATCAGTTCGGGCAGTTTGGCTTGAGCTTCTTGGAGAGAGACAATCATAATTTTACGGCAAGCGGGAAGATGAAAGGACTTTCTAGGCCGATAATACTAAATCCGTTGAGTAACGCACAGAAAACGGGTTTCTCGGAGAAACCCGTTTTCTACTCATGCAAAAATAACCAGATTTGTTATAATTTCTCGATTCTAACTGATCGACGCAGAGAAGGGATAGGCGAACCGAAAACCCTCTCCATTAAGGACTCGTGTTAAACTGATTAATCATGCTGGTGTCTAGAAGCGACCTATGCCAAACTTAACCTTAAGCAACGAACAAGTAATCGAATTAGTCAAACAACTCCCCGAAGCACAGCAACAGGAAGTTTATAAAATTCTCATCCTCAGTCAGTGGAGACAGTTGGAACCAGTATTTAACGAAGGAGCAGAAAGAGCTAGAATCGTAGCCAAAGAACGCGGCCGTGATTGGGATACTATGACCGAAGACGAGAGAGAAGAATTTATCGATGAAATCGTTCACGAAAAATAGTGACCTATGTAGTTGTTTTTGATACAAATATATTAATCTCTGCTTGGCTGTCTAAAAGCAGCCCTACATTTTCCT
>NZ_JAJTDH010000038.1:0-27267 GCF_021300285.1 Microcystis sp. 49638_E5
TGATAAAATCGAAAGTAACGCCCAATTTTAGCCGAGAGTTTCCCCGTAAAAATCCCAACTTGGTAGATTTACAAAAATTAACTTAAAACTTACATCTGATAACTGATAACTGATAACTGATCACTGATTTACTCTCCCGCATGATAGGAACTGCGGACTAGAGGTCCAGATCTAACTTGGGAAAAACCCATTTTTTGGGCAATTTCTCCCAACTCGCTAAATTCTGCGGGAGTCCAATATTTCTGTACGAGCAAATGTTCCAGAGAAGGACGCATATATTGACCAATAGTAACTCGATCGCAGTCGATCGCGCGTAAATCTGCCAAAGTCTCGATAATTTCCTCTTTTGTCTCACCGTGACCGACCATTAGGCCAGATTTCGTCGGAATCGATCGATCGATTTCCTTAACATAACGCAAAACCGCCAAAGAGCGATCGTATTTAGCCCCACGTCTAACCGGTCCTTGCAAACGGCGCACCGTCTCGATATTGTGATTGTAACAGGCAGGTTTTGCCCCTACCACCGTCGCCACCCGTTCCTGTTGACTTCCCTTACCTCCAGCAAAATCCGGGGTTAACACCTCAATTAAAGTGTGGGGATTGAGTTCGCGAATGGCTGTCATCGTCCGCACGAACCAACTGGCTCCGCCGTCTTCCATATCATCTCTGGCTACAGAAGTCAAGACAACGTAACTTAAATTTAACAATTGCACCGCTTCCGCCACTTTTTGCGGTTCCTCCACATCGAGAGGCATGGGTGCATGACCCTTATCCACTTGACAAAAAGCACAGGACCGGGTACAGGTGGGACCCATCAACAAAAAAGTCGCCGTACCTTGGGCATAACATTCGCCGCGATTGGGACAGCGACCCTCCTCGCAGATAGTATGAATGTTCCTTTGTTTGATAATGCGCTGAACCGTGGAAATTTCGCTAGATTTGCCGAGTGAACGCCGTAACCAAGGAGGTAAAGAGGTTATTTCCTCGCGCCACTGTGGGGGTATATTGGACATGAGAAGTTAACTAATGTTGGGGGTTGGGGATTCCAGTTATCAGTTATCACTGGGGAGAGGGGACAAGGGAGAGGCACGACCGACTCCCCAAAACGAAAACTTTTGATCTCACCATTAAGATAACTGCCATAAGCTGAGAAAGCGAGTCAAGATCATTGTTAATCAAAAAGGAAACTTGGGCAATGGGACGACGGCAACGGGGAAAAATTTTCAATCTGGTCATTCAAGGATTGGCGGGTTGCCTCTTGGTTAGTATTTTTGTTCTTAATCCCCAGCCATCCCTAGGCCAAAATTTTCTGGTTCCATTTGTATCTCCCACGGGTACAAGGATTTTTGTAGCCGGGGATATAGAATATGCTTCCGTGCATCTAGATGGATTTGCCTTATTTCAGATTGCCTCCCAAGATTTTACCGCTTCTGAGTCCCGGGAACTCTCCCCGGTAGAAAGACGGGCTAGGCGCATTGAGAGGGGCTTAAATAATATTATCAATCGGGGTTTCGATCCGACAACCCTGCAAGTAAGTACGGCGACTCTCAATAATTTAACCGTGATTGTGGCCAAGGATAACCAGAAGTTACCGCAACAGGTAATTCTGACAGTAACAGAAGTTGATGCCCTGATCGATTCTTCTTCGGTTGACGATTTAGCGGACAGATGGGTTAAAATCATCCAAACAGCTTTGCTCCAAGCTTGGCAAGAACGTCAGCCCGCCCCTCGTCGGCAACAGGTAATGACTGCCACTATAATTATTTTGGGGCTAACTTTCTTAAGCTGGGTATCAATTTGGTGGCAGAAACACCTAAGAAATCGCTTTAATCTCCTCAAAAAACAAGCTAAAAGGCAATCCGATCAAAATTTACCCATAAATTCCCCCCCCAGAAAAGATCGCTCCCAAGAGCCGATTTTAGCCGCTCTAGGAGATTCCTCTAATTTCCGTCAACAGGCTGATATTCAGCGACAACTAACGCTAAATATTCTCTGGAAAAGACTAGCTTTCATTGGACTGATACTGCTTTGGTTTGGCGGAATAGCGGCGATTTTGTATGTATTTCCTGAAACTAGGCTAGAAGGACGCGGAATAATCCGTATTCCTTTACAGATTTTTATCATCTGGTTGCTGATGACATCAGTGAGCAATATGGTTAATCTCTACGTTAATTTTCGGCTACGCGAGTGGGTAGAGGAAGGAGCGGTGTTTTCCGAAAATTTGGAAAGGAGGATTCTGCGCGCTCCCACTTTATTGGAGGTTTGGCGAGAAATTATCACATTTATCGCTATTTTTCTGGGAATTTTTGGTTTTTTGGCCTGGATGGGTCTTTCTTTCGCCTTTTTACTCACGGGAGCCGGTTTAGTGGGAGCATTGCTCACCTTTGCCTTTCAGGATCTTTTAAAAGATTGGATTAACGGTTTTCTAATTATCTTTGAAGACCAATACACTGTCGGTGATATGATCCAGTTTCAGGAGTTTATCGGTTTGGTGGAAAATATGAGTTTGCGAGCGACTCAATTGCGGGCTGCTGATGGACGTTTAATCACTATTGCCCATAACCAAATTATTAGCGCACACAACCTCAGTAAAGATTGGGCGCGGGTCGATTTTACCATCGAAGTCGCCTATCAGACCGAGCCAGATCTGGCGATCTCTTTAATGGCAGCCATCGCTGAAAATATGGCTGTAGATCCACAATGGCAAGAAGATATCATCAATCCCGTGCAGGTTGCTGGTGTTAGTCGGGTTTCTCACACAGGAATGGAAATTATGCTCAGAATTGTCGTCAAAAGATTACGACAATGGGACATAGAAAGAGAGTATCGTCGTCGTCTCAAGATTGCTTTTGAGGAGAAGGGAATTCACATCGGTATCCCCCAACAAAGTTTCCTGATAGCACAAGATAAAGAACAATTCAAAGGACAGTTTTAAAGGGGAGTGACTCTCTCTAACTTATGGTGATAACCTATTGAAAAATGGCGTTTTGGGGTTGTTATGTCCTTAAATGTAAAGTTTTGTTAGGAGATTCAATGTTTCTGGGAAAGTGGGTTAGAATCGAGTTGTGTTGGATTCGGGGTGTTCTATCTAAAGGATGAGAACTTTTTGCCCCTATTCCTCTGTTTCCCAAAGCTCCTCAGCCTTACTTTGTCTCTAACCTAGCCCGATAATATTTCTACGAACGGATTTGGTTTTCTCGCATTTGCTCTTTGACTTGCCACCCCCGATTGACCCAGACTTCACTGAGATGTGTCAGGCAGTCAGGGAATGGCCAACTGGTTGAGGCAAGGAGTAAGCAGGATTAGGTAGTGGGGGAATTGGTGCAGGTGATGCGGGGTGTGGTGTGAATATTTAAGTGAGTACACAAGGAAGGAGTTAACTATGTCTGACAAGAATAATGAGCCTAAAGATAGCTTAGATAAAATAAGTATAGGTGTCTCGTCTTTATCGACATTTGTTTTAATGATTATTGCCATTTTCAATGGGTTTATAGTATATCAGACTTCTCAGCTGCAACAGAAAACCAAAAATATTGAGATTCAATTAGAAGGATTTAAAACCAACATTCAAACGGCGGAATTAATTCAAAAATTGATTGGAGATTTACAAAGCCCTAAATTAAAAAAAGATATCGCTTTAATTGCTTTGAATCGGACGATAGCTGACAATGATGAAAGCTCTAAGCAGATGATTGCTGAGATAGCAACGCAAATTTATAGATCAAGATTTAAAGAGTTAATGTCTAAACCTTCGAATACAGATCAAGAATTTATAGGACAAACACCAGAGTTTCAAGATACTTTTACGGCTCTTATGATTATTGGCGAAAGGGATCCGAATCAAGCTAATGGGATTATTAAAGAGCTTAGAAAACTTCAAGAAGGCTACAAAAAGAACAACGATCCTAGAGAGAAAATTGTTGAACAAATAACTAAAAATTTTGATTTTGGTGTTGTTATTTACTATAACGAGAACGAGGAAGAAGTGAGTAAATTTAAGCAATATCTAGGTAAAAATTACACAATTGATTTACATCCGATTAAAAAAGAAGATGTTCAAAATACATATTCTTTAAAGAATGATCAGCCAATCAGTAGGATCAAATATTTTCATGCTGGGGATAGAGAACGAGCTAAAAATCTAGAGGAACTCACTCAAAGTTATGTGAATAATAATAAAAACATAAATTTACCTAAAGACCTACTAGAATCGGATCTACTAGAATTACTGGACTGGGATGCTCCTAATGGGAAGATTGAGATTTGGGTTTATTTCCCTCCAACTCCATCAACTCCATAAACTGACTGCCGCCCTCATTTGGTCGTGTACGAAGGTACTTGGAAGTAACCGTAAAAAAACGGCTCTTCTTGTTTCTGTGTGGAAAGAAGAAGAATAGGGATAATTTTTCGTAAATATAGTCTTCAAAGCCTTGCCTAGCAAGACTCCTACGAATGATAAGCACTGATTATCACACAGCGTCGAGAATATCCGAATGTGCAAGGCTGGCGACTGAAATTGACAGCGTAATTCGGGATTCCCCTTTTTTCTAGGTCGTTGCTTAGAGCGCGTTTTCACCGACTCACCTCTGATTTCTTTTCGTTATTTTACCGTTTTTTACTATCTTCCTTTTGGATTATCAGGTACTCTTTATAATTAAGCCTCTTGCTTAAGTTGACACCAAGATCGTGGTCAGTGAGTTTATCGAACTGCGTCGGACAAAAATGTCATATAGATATTTCTACAAAACTGAGATGTACCCAACAGTCTTAAGTAGAAAATTGCCGTCTTTTCACTGATCACTGATCACTGATTACTGTTTGGTAGGTTTGGACTAGGTTAGGATAGCTAACCTAACCTAGAAAATTTTTAGGAAGCTAAGGCTACCTCGACTATTTGTTGTAGTTCCCCATTTTGATAGAGTTCGATCATAATGTCGGAACCACCAATAAACTCACCGTTGATATAGACTTGGGGAATAGTCGGCCAATTGGAATACTCCTTAACTCCTTGTCTTAACTCCTGATCTTGCAGAATATCGACAGTTTCGTAGGAAACCCCCAGAATATTGAGAATTTGTATGACGTTATTCGAGAAACCACACTGAGGCATTAATTTATTGCCCTTCATGAACACAAGAACTTTGTTATTCTGAACTAATTGATCGATTCTGTCCTTAGTTTCGGGTGTCATAGGTCTAGTAGCTAGAATTTGAGCAAGAATAGCCAATCCTGAGACGTGGCATATCTTATCAGTTTAGCACAAGCCGTTGAGATAGCTTTAAAAAGGCAGGTCTTCGTCCTCCTCCAAACTGTCTAAAATTTCGTTAACATCAGGTCTCCCGCGCACGATAGTCATATTTTCCACAGACTTATTAACTTTAGTTTCTGCGGCCGAATTTTCCGGCAGTGAATAACCCATATTGACCACTTCACCATCAAAAGATTTCGCTAACTTTTGAGCAGCCGCCAAAATTTCGCTAACATCTACATCTTGATCTAATGTCTCTAAAGATGAATCAAAATTTAAGATTTTTTGTGGCAGTTCTGTGCTAGGAGTTTTTGGGTTTCTGGCTGCGGTGATCTTTGCTTCTTTTTTCTCGATAATTGCTTCTTTGATCGGGGGAATATCCACCACAGTCATAACTTTATTTTCGGGAGTTATTGGTGGGTTTGGTGCGGTTTCTGGTGGTGGTTGTATCCTAGCCGCCGGGGATTGGGAAACTTCCGCAGCCATGGCAGCAGTAGCGGAACCTACCTGTAAATGAACTTTAATCCGGCGCTGAAAAACTGCCTCGAAAGCTGACTCAATATTAGTCAATCGTAGCCGGGCCATTTTTAATAATTGTTCCGAAGATATGCTTAAATAAGCACTCGATTCTTCCATATTAAAAAGACTGCCGTGCTGACGCAAGAGAGTGCGAGTAGTGGGGGGTTCCATTACTTCTAAAACCTGCCGCCAAATTTGTTCATGATTGTCATCACTGGCAACAGTTTTAACCTCAGTTTTCGGCACTGCGACGCTAGTTGTCGGGGTGATAACTGGCGGTTTTATCGGTTCATTAACCGGCGCTGGTGCTGTGATCACTTCAGGGGGCCTCTCGACGCTGGTTTGGGGACGGGAAGGCGCTACCGTGGCAACTAGAGGAATCACCTGTGCTTGCGGTAACAGTCCTAATAGAGTGACTTCTAACCAGAGACGGGGTTGAGTGGTGTTTTTTAGTTGCGTTTCGCTGTCTTTAAGCAGTTGTTGACCGCGGAGAATTTCCTCTAAAGACCAAGTACGCGCTTCCGTACATAATTCCTGCCAAGTGGGAGCGGTGACAGCCACCATTTCTGGACGATTAGGGGCAGTTTTGGCTAAAAGTAGGTTTAAATAGAATCCCGCTAGATTTTGCAAGACGATTAAAGGTTCCTTCCCGCGATTCATCAGATGGCGACATTGTTCGATAACTTGATCGGGAATATTGCCATGAATGACTTTAAGTAGGGTTAAGAGGTCTCTTTCGGGGACTGCACCGACCAAATCCCAGACTCGCTCGGCCGTAATCGTTCCTGCGAGTAAACTTAATTGATCGAGGAGACTTTCGGCATCGCGTAAACCACCGTTAGCGATCTGAGCCACTAGGGTTAATGCTTCTAGGTTAATATCGATCGCTTCTATTTGGGCGATTTTTTGTAGGTGTGCCACCATGGCATCGAGAGCAATACGGCGATAATCAAAGCGTTGACAACGGGAGATGATGGTAGGCAAGACACGCTGAGGATCAGTGGTAGCAAGCACAAAAATCACTCGATCTGGCGGTTCTTCTAGAGTTTTCAGCAAAGCATTAAAGGCCGCCGTACTGAGCATATGGCATTCATCGATGACATAGACTTTATAACGACATTGGACGGGGGCAAATTGCGATCGCTCGATAATTTCCCGAATGTTATCCACACCGGTATTACTAGCGGCATCAATTTCGATCACGTCTAAAGCGGAACCATTGGCGATCGCTTGACAGACGGAACACTTACCGCAGGGAATCGGTGTCGGATGGTCACTAGACAGACAGTTGAGGGATTTGGCTAAAATTCGCGCCGAGGAGGTTTTCCCCGTGCCTCTGGGTCCGGTAAATAGGTATGCAGGAGCGATTCGCTCACTGATTAAGGCATTACTCAAGGTCGTGGCGATCGCTGATTGTCCCACCAAATCGGCAAAGGTTTGGGGACGATACTTATGATGTAGAGGTTCGTAGGTCATGACTGGCTGAAAACTTTTTCCGCACCCTAGAGACTACTATTATCCTATCCCGATTCTTTTTCAACACGAGAACAAGTGTATGCTTTTGATCTAGACAGGTTTAATGCGCGATTTGCATCACGAAAATGGCAATTTTGCTAAGGCATCTAATAAATTGTATTAATAACTACAATTTCGCCGAGAAAACCTGACGACTATCTTAGTATGCCTAAAGACAGCGCCACCAATCAGACCAACTGCTTATGACTGAATCTACAAAAACCCAATGTCCTTACTGTGGAGTAGGTTGTGGTTTGACAGTCACCCCCCCCGCGTCGGCCGGACAAGCATGGAAAGTCTTCGGGGACAAGTCCCACCCCTCCAGTCAAGGTATGATCTGTGTTAAAGGGGCTACCGTAGCGGAATCAATCGATAAAAATCGCCTCAAAACCCCGATGATCCGCGATTCTCTCCAAGAGCAATTCCGTCCTTGTACCTGGGAAGAAGCCCTTGATCGCATCGTTAACCGCATTCAAACTCTAATCGCTCAGGGGGAAAAGGAAAGTATCTGTCTATACGGTTCGGGACAATTTCACACCGAAGATTACTACATCGCCCAAAAACTGGTCAAGGGCTGTCTGGGAGTCAATAACTTTGATGCTAATTCCCGTCTTTGTATGTCTTCGGCCGTGGCCGCTTATCGGGACAGTTTCGGGTCCGACGGTCCCCCCTGCTGTTACGATGACCTAGAATTGACCGATTGTGCCTTTCTGGTGGGGACAAATACGGCCGAATGTCACCCCATCATCTTTAACCGTCTGCACAAGTATCTCAAAGGTAACAAAGAAGCGAAATTAATCGTCGTTGATCCCCGCAGGACAAAAACCGCCGAGGCCGCTAATCTCCACCTCGCCATTAACCCGGGGACTGATATTGACCTATTTAACGGTATTGCTCACCTGTTAATGAATTGGGGTGCGATCGATACCTATTTTATCGATAAATGTACCCGAGATTTCCCCAAATACGCCGAAATTATCCGCCATTATCCCCCCGAAATCGTCGCGCATAAATGCGGCATCCCCATCGACGATTTAGAACAGGCTGCCCGCTACTGGGCCGAATCGAAAAGAGTGCTTTCCCTTTGGTCGATGGGTATCAATCAATCCAGCGAAGGCACGGCCAAAGCCCGCACTTTAGTCAATTTACACTTAATGACGGCTAATATCGGTAAGCCCGGGGCCGGTCCTTTTTCCCTAACGGGACAACCCAACGCCATGGGAGGACGGGAAGCTGGCGGCCTCTGCCATCTTCTCCCCGGTTATCGTTCCGTCAAAAATCCCCAACACCGGGCCGAAGTGGAACAAGCTTGGGGTTTACCTGCTGGTCGGATTTCTCCCGTCCCCGGTCGCGATGCTTGGAGTATGATTACTGGTTTGGAGACGGGAGATGTCAAACTTCTCTGGATTGCCGCCACTAATCCGGCTGTTAGTATGCCTGATCTAAAACGCACCAAGGCGGCCCTGTTAAAATCACCTTTTACTATCCATCAGGATGCCTACTATCCCACGGAAACCAGCGCCTATGCCCATTTATTACTGCCAGCAGCCCAATGGGGCGAAAAAACGGGAACAATGACCAATTCTGAGCGTATGGTGACGTTAAATAAGGCTTTTCGTCCTCCCGTTGGTCAAGCTAGGGCCGACTGGCAAATTTTTGCCGAAGTTGGTCGCCGTTTGGGGTTTCAGGCACAATTTAATTTTCAGGATTCGGCCGAGGTATATTCCGAGTTTGCCCGCTTGACATATAAACGTCCTTGTGATATGACGGCGATTAATTATGATCGCCTGGCCGAGACTCCCCGACCGTGGCCCGATTCCATCGATGAAATTTCCGCTCCTAAAACCGCTAATTCCGGGGAATTACTGGGGAATTTAGTTAAAGATCACGATAAAAGCGAAAAAACAGCCGCAAAACGCCTTTATACCGATGGTAAATTTAATACTGCCGATGGTCGTGCTGTTTTCGCCGCCTACCACAGTAAAGGTCTAGCGGAACCCCCGGACGATGATTATCCCCTAGTGTTGACCGTGGGGCGTTTGTACGGTCACTGGCACACCCAAACCCGCACCGGCCGCATCGAGAAAATTGTCAAAATGCACCCCGCACCTTTTCTGGAAATTCATCCCCAAGATGCGGCAAAATTGGGCATAGAAGCTGGAGAATGGTTGGAGGTGCGTTCTCGTCGCGGTTCTGCCCGTTTTCCGGCTTTAATTACCAAAGCAATTGCTCCTAATTGTGTCTTTGTGCCGATGCACTGGGGGGCCCTATGGGCAGAAAATTCTGAGGCCAATAGTCTCACCCATCCGGCCGCTTGTCCGATTTCCCTGCAACCAGAATTAAAAGCTTGTGCCGTCAAATTGATCCCGTTGAAGTTTTTAGTTAATGCCGAATTATCTCCCGGTCAATTTCTGGCAACTCCCTAATCAAATAAGGGTTTTGATCCTAAATCCTGTTTTGAAAAGTTGATAACAATCAGCCATAAGTTAGCCAATGATAGTTAGTCAAGTTTTTAATTTCATTAGTGATTGTTTCGAGATACTGACAACGAGTTATCAGAATTTCTGACCTTTCTTCAATCGTTTCAAAATACTCATTAACCAGAGGTTCATCTACTAGAGACCACAATCTCTCGGCTGGCTGTAGTTCTGGTGAATAAGCAAAGTAGAAAATCGAGCATGATTCCATCGGGAACTTCAAGTTTTTGACTTCTATGCCACTGGGCATTATCTTGTACTAATAGGACAATTTTTTCTGCCGATAACCCGACATCTTGTGCAAAAGATTGATAGACTAAACTTAACCATTGATGATTAACTCTTGGGATTAAATACCAGAGTGTTTTCCCTGTTTTCGGCTCAACAAATCCCTAAACATATAATCATTCATAACGATGATGCACTAGGGCAGAAGGCTTTTCTTCTATTGGTACCCAGACTTTTCTAATGATTGGTTTTAAGCCAACTCGATGTTCGTCAAAGAATCAGACTTCTCCCTGAGAATTGGGAAATTTATCTCTTAATTCTTGGACTTTTACTGTTAAATTTTGCTGAAATTTTTCTTGTTCAACTGGGTCTACCTTTTTATGTTTTCTCCTGGGTTTTTGACAAGAATATCTCGACTTTTTTAAGTAATCCCATCCCCTTTGATTCCAAACTTTTTCTCGTCCCGTTTCCTTTTCTATCCATCGGGCTACCTTCGGACCTGTCCAGATTCCTCCATCCGCAGGACGTTCTTTCAGTTCTTCTTTTAATTTTTGAAATTGTTCTTCCTTCAATAAAGGTTCTTTTCCTCTCCGATGTTCCGCACTTTTTTTCTTGAGATTTTTAACTCCTTCTTCTCCTAATTCATTATATCTTTTGAGAATTCTAAAACTATACTGATAATCTAACCCCACAGCTACTGCCGCATTTTTGATTGTCCATCCTAACGATATTTTCCACAATAAGTGCCATCTTCTTGTTTCCACTGAGTCTTGACTGCTTCTGTATCTATCTTTCAGTTCCTCTGAACTTAGATGTTCGGCTAAGTAAGCTTTCTTGGGCATTTTATCTCCTCGTCTTTACTCGTTTTATTATAACAGGATTTAGTATGTGTCCCTATTTCGATTTCTCAACGTTTGTTTCTGGCACTTTTCCTGAAAAAAAAGTCCCTAAACCGTTTTCTAGCAAGGTTTTCACTGATATTCAGCCAACCCTAACTACATATTCTCATTCCGAGATTGCGATCGAACTAACCGATCTTTGCCAACGTTTTTTCCAGTGGCTAGTCGGTTCTAAGTCACAGAGTGCCTGTTCGCTGCGACGACGTTGTATAATCACTTCGGCTGGGTCGCTTAAAGTCGCGTCTCGATAGGGAATAGCGGCCTTAGTTTGCAGATGTTCCCATTCCTGTGCCGATAGAGATGGGGGTAAGGACAAAAAACTGGCTATTGTCCCTGGCGATCGCCGCCCGACGCTATCGGTGGCCCCAATCTGCAATCCTGCTAATTGTAAAGCCCTTCGCACCGAGGCAGCACAGGAATAGGTGACTAAATAACCCGTCGGACTCAGGCATTTGGCCACTAAAGCTAAAAACTCCACCGTCCACAGTTGCGGACATTTACCCGGGGAAAAGGGATCGAGAAAAATTGCCTCTGCTTGAAAACCCGCGTCAATCACCTTGGTTATCGTCTGTCGCGCATCCCCGATTAACAGTTTAGCGGTGAGATTAGGCAAGTCTAGCCGGTGATTATGGGCAAAATCGCTTAAATATTCGGGAATTGGTTGACTCCAACTATTTAAGAGCTTTTCTCTAATAGCTGCTAGGGGAACCACTCGATCGCTTTCCAAAGCTAATAATTCTACCCGACAATCCCCCCTAACTTGCCAAATGGCCGCCAAGGCCGCGGCGGCATTATACCCTAAGCCGTAACAAATGTCAAGAATTTTCAGATTATTGCTCTGGTCTGCTTTTGCTGCCAGACGACTAGAGAGGATAAATTTTTTCTCGGCTTCTTCCCTTGCCCCGGAGGTAGAATGATAACATTCGCCGAATTCGGTCGAAAAAAAGGTAGAAGAACCATCCTCAGTGACTTTTTGCGGGTAGACTTCGGGGGAGACAAGCATGGTGATGGAGAATGTCTTTGAGATGAATATCGGTTTCCAGCAGGCAAGCGTGACCACTATTGGGCAGAATCGTTAATTTTGCGGCGGGTAACTGCTGAATTAGGCGTTTAGCCTCCGCTACCGATGGTAACAGTCGGTCGCCTTGACTGGCTATCAATAACACCTCCAATTGCAGAGCTTTTAACTCGCTGGCACTAACCTGAAACCGTTGTAACTGGGATAAACGCCAGCTAATCGTCTTCGGTGGGACGTATTGCATGGCTTTGAGGAGAGAGCGGCGATCTTCCCGGGATATTCGACCGAGAGCGGCCAGAAAGGGTAAAATAGTCAGGGCCGAGCTGCCGTGGATGAAATCGGGCATTATCTGGGTGATACCGATTCCCAAGCTTAAAAGAGGTCTTTGATTAAAAGAAGAAGCAGGGTTAATTAAAATCAGTTTTTTAATTAATTTTGCTGATTTTGTCGCTATTTTCAAGGCTAAACAGCCACCAAAAGACTCACCGCAGAGATAGACTTTTCTCGATTGTCCCTTTAATTCCTGTGCCAATAAAGCAATCACGCAATCGCTTAATTCCTCCCAATCGCCGAGATATTGCGGGGAAATCGCCAAACAACGCAGATCGAAGTAAGGAGCAAGGTTGTTAATCTGACGATGGTACAGTTGACCGCTGCCATCCATTCCAGGTAAAAATACAAACAGGGGATAATCGGGACGGGGATGACGGGGAATAATCCAACTGACAGGTTGTTCCATGGTGCGAGAAGCGCGCTCGATGTTAAAAAAGTTTTTTTTAGTTATCTATTTTAAGGATAATTAATATTAGAGAGATTTGCCAATTTTAAGAGTAGTATTAACCCCCAACCTATGGATGGTTTTTCTCTGCTCCCCAACCCCTGATAGCTGATAACTGATAACTGATAACTGAATTAACTGAGCCAAATTTTTAGGCCGCCGCTAAATTAGCAGCCACGAAATCCCAATTAACCAACTTGGTTAAAAAGTCGCTGATGTAATCGGGACGACGATTTTGGTAGTCGAGATAATAAGCGTGTTCCCACACATCCATAGTTAGGAGGGGAACCTGTCCGGCGGTTAAAGGATTGTCAGCGTTGCCGGTTTTGGTAACTTTGAGAGTACCGTTATCGAGAACCAACCAAGCCCAACCGCTACCGAATTGAGTAGCGCCGGCGGTTTTGAAAGCTTCGACAAATTTCTCGAAACTACCGAAATCTGCGTTAATTTTATCGGCTAAAGCACCGGTAGGCGCACCGCCACCACCCGGTTTCATGCAGTCCCAATAAAAACTATGATTCCATGCTTGGGCGGCATTGTTGAAAACCCCAGCTTTAGAGGCATCACCGGCAACCTTAACGATAACTTCTTCTAAAGAGAGAGTATCGAGTTCCGTATCTTTGACCAAACCGTTATAGTTATTGACATAAGCGGCGTGGTGCTTGTCGTGGTGGAATTCTAGGGTACTTTTGGTGATGCAAGGCTCTAAGGCAGTGTAATCGTAGGGTAAAGGGGGAAGTGTGTAAGCCATGTGTTCTCTGTATCCTCTCTTGAGAGCTTGTTTAAGGTAGTGTTGTTAACCTTTTGTCAGTATTCAGCTTAACCAAGACGAATACCGTTGCAATAAAACTTTACATCCTCGATCATAGCACCGAAGGAGACTTGATCAGTGATCACTGATCGATCAGCTTTTTTCTCCCCTCTCCCTTCTCCCCCATCACCTCAACCCCAACCCCTCACTGATAACTGATAACTGATAACTGATTACTGAAAAATCCTCCCCTCTCCCTTCTCCCCCATCACCCCAACCCCTGACTGATAACTGATTACTGAAAAATCACCCCAACCCCTATTGACCGTCTCCTAAATCCTGAGAAGATCACCAAACAATGTTAAAATAATTCCCATACTGTAGGCGCTTGCAGATTCTTGTGGGCGTGGCAGGGCAGGCGAAAAACGATTCCGTTCGGAATTAGACCAAAAAAGCTCCACTGGAAACAGCAGTAGATTTTATCTCACTGGGTTGACCGGTTGGCACTTCGTCAAATTACGGATCAATACAAAATTATCATTTACAGATCTTTCTTGGTAACTTATGGCACAGCGTACACGCTTAGGTGAAATCCTTCGTCCCCTCAACTCAGAATATGGTAAAGTTTCTCCCGGTTGGGGAACTACCTTGCTGATGGGAGTGTTTATGGCTCTGTTTTTAGTCTTTTTGCTGATTATTTTACAGATCTACAACTCCTCCCTAATTTTAGAAGGATTTAATGTAGATTGGGGTCAGTAAGCAGATTCCAACAATCTTGTCGGCATTTTTGGCCGCAGAATTGTCCCGCGGACTTTGGCAGGTGGGTTATTGCCCACCGCGATTTTTTTATTAGGAGCAGAAAAATGAATATTTTTGGGATTGGATTACCAGAAATGGGGTTAATTCTCTTGATTGCCCTGCTAGTTTTCGGACCGAAAAAATTACCAGAAATCGGTCGCAGTTTAGGCAAAACGATTCGAGGATTTCAAGAAGCATCCAAGGAATTTGAAAGTGAATTTAAGCGAGAGGCCCAGCAGATTGAAGACTCGGTAAAAATCAAAGCTGAATTAGAAGAAAGTCAATCTCCTAGGGATCAAACTCGTTCCAGTTAAGAACTGTGTAGAGATGTAGAGTAGGTCAAATTCGAGGCTATCCGCTAGATTAACATCGAGAATGACCAGAGCCGGATTAAATTGGCAGTTTTACCATAGACCTCTTGTAAAAATCAAAAATTGTTGTTAGGGTCAGGAGTCGGTCGTCGGTCGTCGGTCGTAGGTCGTCAGGAGATTATTTTATTTATTCTTCCCACTTCCCCACACCCCACACCCCACACCCCACACCCTACCCCCACGAAAAACTTTTTCAGCAGACCCTAAGTAGGCAGAATACATCATTAGTTTGAGAATTCCCAGAAGGCAGGGAAAAAATGACTATTTCCTTGCTATAAGTATTGTAGATGTCAAGAGTGGTAAATGAATGTCTATAGTGGTATCCCCCGAACAAGTCCATCAAATCGTCAACAACCTCCATCACGATCCCTTTGAGGTTTTGGGGGCCCATCCCCTAGAAGAAGAAGGAAAAGTAAATAAATGGGTTGTCAGAGCCTATTTACCGAAAACCACGGCCGCTTGGGTTATTTTACCGTCCCAAAGACAAGAATATCCCATGACGACCGCTTATCACCCCCATTTTTTCGAGTGCGTCATCGATATCGGTGAACTGAACAATTATCAATTACGCATTCACGAGGGGGAACAGGAACGGGTCATCTATGATTCCTATGCCTTCCGTTCTGCCAAACTGAGCGATTTTGATTTACATCTGTTTGGGGAGGGCAACCATCACCGCATTTATGAAAAATTAGGGGCGCATTTAGCTGAAATCGAGGGTATTAAAGGGGTTTATTTCGCAGTTTGGGCCCCTAATGCCCGCAACGTCTCGATTATTGGTGATTTCAATAACTGGGATGGTCGTGATCACCAAATGCGGAAACGTAATAATATGGTCTGGGAATTGTTTATCCCGGAAATCGGTGTTGGCACTAAATATAAATACGAGATCAAAAATTGGGAAGGTCATATTTACGAAAAATCTGATCCCTACGGTTTTGCCCAAGAAGTACGCCCGAAAACCGCCTCGATTGTGGCTAATTTAGATAGCTATACTTGGAATGATAGCGATTGGATGGAAAAACGCCGCCATAGCGATCCTTTAACTCAACCGGTTTCCGTCTACGAATTACACCTCGGTTCTTGGCTGCACACTTCTAGTGCCGAACCCCCCCGTTTACTTGCCGGGTCCGGGGAAGCGGTTCCCGTGTCGGAATGGAACACCGGGGCGCGCTTTTTGAGTTATTACGAGTTAGCCGAAAAACTGATTCCCTACGTTAAAGAATTAGGTTACACCCATATCGAATTATTACCGATCGCCGAGCATCCTTTTGATGGTTCTTGGGGTTATCAAGTGACGGGTTATTTTGCCCCCACCAGTCGCTACGGCAATCCTGAAGATTTTATGTATTTTATCGATCAATGTCACCAAAATGGCCTTGGTGTGCTAGTGGATTGGGTCCCCGGTCACTTCCCCAAAGATGGCCACGGGTTAGCTTTCTTTGACGGGACTCATCTTTATGAACACGGCGACCCGCGCAAAGGGGAACACAAGGAATGGGGAACCTTAATTTTTAACTACGGTCGCAACGAAGTCAGAAATTTCCTGGTGGCTAATGCCCTTTTTTGGTTCGATAAGTACCATATTGACGGTATTCGCGTGGATGCGGTGGCTTCTATGCTCTATCTCGATTATTGTCGTAAAGATGGGGAATGGGTGGCTAACGAGTACGGTGGCCGGGAAAATTTAGAGGCCGCTGAATTCCTGCGTCAAGTCAATCATGTAATTTTTAGCTATTTCCCCGGAATTCTCTCTATTGCCGAAGAATCCACCGCTTGGCCGATGGTGTCTTGGCCCACCTATATGGGCGGTTTAGGCTTTAATTTGAAGTGGAATATGGGCTGGATGCACGATATGCTCGATTATTTCGGCATGGATCCTTGGTTCCGTCAATTCCATCAAAATAATGTCACTTTTAGTATGTGGTATAACCACAGCGAGAATTATATGCTGGCTTTGTCCCACGATGAAGTGGTTCACGGCAAAAGTAATATGATTGGCAAAATGCCGGGGGATGAGTGGCAAAAATTTGCCAATGTCCGGGCATTATTTAGTTATATGTTTACCCACCCCGGCAAGAAAACCATGTTTATGAGCATGGAATTTGGTCAGTGGAGTGAGTGGAATGTTTGGGGTGATTTGGAGTGGGGTCTTTTGCAGCATGAACCCCATCAACAGCTAAAACGCTTTTTCTCAGATTTGAACGCCACCTATAAGAGTGAACCTGCTTTATATACCCAGGATTTTGGTCAGGATGGCTTTGAGTGGATCGACTGTAGTGATAATAGTCATAGTGTCGTTTCTTTCCTGCGCTGGAGCAAAAATTGGCAGGAGTTTGTGGTGGTGGTCTGTAATTTTACTCCCCAACCCCACAGCCATTATCGCGTTGGTGTACCCCATCCCGGTTTTTATCAGGAAATCTTTAACAGCGATGCGGGTAAATATGGCGGTAGTAATATGGGCAACCTCGGCGGTAAATGGTCGGAGGAATGGTCCTATCATAGCCGTCCCTACTCGATCGATCTCTGTTTACCACCTTTAGGGGTTTTAGTTCTCAAAATCGATCCTCATGCTTCTGGGGAATAGGGCAGCTTTTTTCAGTGTTGCCAAAGGCACGGCGTAGCCGTCCAGTAAACAGTTATCAGTTATCAGTGAACATGGTAACTGTTTACTGGTAAGCAGCTAGACACAATTAACTACACATATAGTCATTTCAATTAAGATTGAGAATATCAATGCCAGAGTTCATAATGGTTTAACCGGTCTAGAGTGTATCAGACTTATCTGAAATGACTATATCTAACTACCTCTTGCATGAGTGCCTATCCTAACCAAGAAGTTAATTTTGTCCTATTACTGAACTGGTAACTGATAACTGGTAACTGATAACTGATAACTGATAACTGATAACCCCTAACAAAAAATTTTAGAGGTCATCTTGCGGAAAGTGGCCTCTTTTTTGGCTGAATTTTCCAGAAACTATTAAGTTGTTAGATTAGCGAGCAGTGTTTGCACCCATTCTTGAGCGAGTTCTTCCACGTTACCATTACTGTCGAGATGGCTAAGAATATATTTTTGTCGTTGGTGAGCTAATTCCGCGAGACTACCGATATGAACAAAACTTTCTGGTAAACGATCATTCTCAAAGGAATATTGACCGACGTGGATAAACCGGCATTCTAAGGCGAAAATTAATCAGGGGGAGAAACTGGTTAACCATTTTTCATCTCCCTTAATATTTCCTTACTTTTTCGTTAATATTTATGGTAGCAAAGCCATTAGATGGTCTGAACAGGTGCGGACAAGAAAGTCCAGAAAGTGGGCATTTTCCTCCGTTGATCATCGTAGCCATAAACAAGCAAAAGTTTCTGTATATTTGGTTACTAAATAATACAGATTTGCCCTGGATGCAGCCCGGGGAAAAGCCGGTCAAAAACTAACCCATCAGGATCACCGTATCGATGACGTGGATCACACCATTATCCGCCTCGATATTACCCGCCACCACCGTGGCATTTTTCACCTCAAAACCTTCGCTACAATCGATGGGAATCGGTGAACCCTCTAGAGAAGTCACTACAGCCAATTTTGCCAAATCTTCCTGCATATATTTGCCCGCAACGACGTGATAGGTGAGAATTCGGGTTAATTGGGGGATATTCTGCACTAGGGTTGTAATCGTCCCGGGGGGCAATTTGGCAAAAGCTTCGTCGGTGGGGGCAAAAACCGTGAAGGGGCCGGGACTTTTTAGGGCATCCACAAGATTAGCGGCTTGTACCGCCGTCACTAGAGTTTTAAAATTATCGGCACTGACCGCAATATCGACAATATCTGCCATAAACTTGACTCGATCCTCAAAAAAATCATCTATTTCAGATTTTAAACTTAATCTTGTCCCAAAGATCGTTCTAGATAAGTAGGGTGTGGGAATTATGAATTATGAATTATGAATTGGGGAAGTGGGGTGTGGGGTGTTTTCTCAGTGAACTGATAACTGATAACTGATAACTGACTTCTAACCCCATGTTGGCCAAAGATAAGCAAAAATTATTTATTGACTCCACAAACTTGAGAATATTTAAATTAACATTCCGCAATATTTACAAATTCTTAAGAATTAATTGAGAAAGATTTTTATTTAACAACGATGTTATCATGGTTACAGCGATTTTGCTGAATTTCATAATGGGTTATTCTGTGCTTTTTTGGGCAGCAATGGTTGAAACCCTTGCCACATCTACAAGGTAATCCTAATTAAGACGGGTAAATTAGTCAATTTCACGCATAACGATGATCTTTTTTTTGTGTAGTTTTATTGCAAAAAAAAAGTTTTTTTGACAAAAAGCACAAAGTATGATGAAGACGCTGGTGTATTTCTGGCTGCCAGTAATTATTGCAGAGTTAGGTCAAAATCAGGGGATTTCCTGTTTCCAAGTCAAGAAATACAGAAAAGCAGCAATTCGATCGAGAAATCGATAAAAACAGCCTAGACTAGAAAAAGAATCCTCTATCCTGACAGCTATCCTGTGGAGATTACTTTTTTAGGAACCAGTTCTGGGGTTCCCACTCGTTCCCGCAATGTCTCTAGTATCGCCCTTCGTTTGCCGCAACGGGCGGAAATATGGCTGTTTGACTGTGGAGAAGGAACTCAACACCAGTTACTGCGTAGCGACCTAAAAAGTTCCCAAATTCGACGCATTTTTATCACCCATATGCACGGCGATCATATCTTTGGTTTAATGGGACTGTTAGCCAGTATCGGATTAGCCGGTTCTGCTCAGGATATTGATATCTACGGACCACCCGGACTAGGGGACTATCTGCGTGCTTGTGCTAAGTATTCCTATACTAATTTAGCCAATCGGGTGCGTGTCCATCCCGTTTCCCCCGGCATACTCTACGAAGATGAAGAATTTACCGTCTCCTGTCAGCTATTAAAACATCGTATTCCCGCCCACGGTTATCGCATCGCCGAAAAAGACCGTCCTGGACGTTTTGATGTGGAAAAAGCCAACGCTTTAGGTATTCCCCCCGGACCAATTTACGGCAAGCTGAAAAAAGGGGAAACTGTCACCCTCCCCGATGGCAGAAAAATTCGCGGTCAGTCCCTCTGCGGGGAAACGGAAATCGGCCGTAAAATTGCCTATTGTACTGATACTATTTTCTGTGAAGGCTCGATCAAATTGGCACAGAATGCAGATGTGCTAATTCATGAGGCGACTTTTGCACACCAAGATGCCGGGTTAGCCTTTGAAAGTGTTCATTCCACTTCGACGATGGCAGCCCAGGTGGCCTTGGCAGCCCGGGTAAAATTGTTATTAATGACCCATTTTAGTCCCCGTTATCTACCGGGTAATTCTCTGGATATTTCCAATCTGTTAGAGGAAGCGCGGGCGATTTTTCCTAACACTAAATTAGCCTACGATTTCCTCACCTACGAAGTCCCTCGCAACCGTCAAGAAATGGCCTTAGGAGTTAAATAATTATGCCAGCAGCAGTAGAAGAAAAAAGCATGGTTCCCACGGTTTTAGTGGGTATAGGTGGCACTGGTAACGAAATTTTATCGCGATTGCGTCGTTTAATCGAGGAAAGTTATGGCAGTTTGAGCAATTTTCCGATTGTCAGTTTTTTGGTGGTTGACACGGATAAGGATTATAAAATCAGTAATCCTGAAGCTGCTGGCAGTGCTTTTAAAGATAACGAAAAACACTGGGCCCGGGTGAGTGGAAAACAGGTACAGGAGATGGTATCTGACATGGATAGATATCCCTGGATTAATAGTTGGTTTCCCCCGGAATTAGAGAGAAATATTACTTCCCTGGAAGCGGGAGCGGGACAAATTCGCGCCTGTGGCCGTTTTGCTTTATTTTGTAATTATCATGAGATCCAAAGAAAATTTCTGGATGCGGTGAGACGGGTAAAAGGACAAGAAAACTTTATGCTCGATCGCTATGGAATTAAAGTTAATAATACTGCTATTAATGTCTTTACTACGGGGTCTTTAAACGGTGGTACAGGTAGCGGAATGTTAATCGATCTAGGCTACTGTATTCGTAATTGGTTACGCGGGGAAAGTAGTCCTTTGAGTACGGCAATTGTTCCCACTCCTGAAGCATTTGCGGGGATTAGTGTCGGCGATCGAGTTTTGGCTAATGGTTACGCTGCCCTGATGGAATTAAATTACTTTTCTGACTACAGAACCGAATACCATCAACAGTTTAGCAGCGGTTTGGTCGATGAAGTTGTTAGTAAGTTACCCCCCTTTGATTTTACATATTTAGTGGGGACAAAAAACGGCGAAGGGGATTTTAAACTCGGTCAAATTCGGGAAATGATCGCCCAAAATATTTTCCTAGATATGACCTCTGATTTTGCCCCCCATAAGCGTTCCATTAGAGATAATATTAAGGGTTCTTGGGCGCAAGCTGACCCCGGAGGTCGCGGTTATCCTAAGCAATTTATGAGTTTTGGGCTATCAACTATTGAAATTCCTATTGCCCAAATTCGTGCCTCCTTATCGGAACGTTTAGCCAAAGATTTAATTAATTGGTGGCTGAATGATGCCGTGATTTTACCCGCTCAAATGTTGGACTTAGTAAGAGGTGATATCCTCAAAAGAATGCGCTTGAGCGAAGGGGAATTAATTATGGATTTATGTGCCGACAAGGATCGCTCTTTAATTGCCATAATCTCCCAATGGATTAACGAAACTCGTCAGGAAATCAATCAAGATAATTGGCTATCTTGTACCAAACAGGGTGTTAATATTTTAGGCAATGAACAGGGAAAAATTCTCCAATTTATTAATGATTATTTAACGCCAAGAGTCGAGGAATTTAAACGCAATCATTTACTAGAATTGAGTCCCGATGAACGGCTGCACGGCGATTACCTGAAAAAGATTTATAATAACCGGGATGAAATTATTCAACGGGGTAAAAAGTCTCTAGAAATGGAGTTTTATAATATCCTTGAGGATCGGAACCGTGGGGTAAAATTTGCCGAGAGTTTTATTGTTTCAGTACGACAAATCTTCACCGACATAGCAGAAAAATTCCGTCGCGATCAAGAACAGGTTTGGAGTCAAAATGAAAGTAAACGTCAACGAGAATATGATACAGCTTTAGCAGAAATTAATGATCTGAAAGATAAACTTCATATCTCGAAAAAAGATAAGATGGAAGAATATTGTGAACAAGCTTTAACGGGATTGGAAGGCCATTTAATGGCCAATATTCAACGAAAAACCAGAGGTGCAGGAGTAGAGGTTATTAATCGTTTACTGGAACATCTTAATCAATTAGAAAGCCGGTTTAATCGCTTTCGTCAGAAATTAATTCAAAGTCGCGATCTATTTAATCTCCAGTCTAATCAACAGATTGATAGTGCCGATGCTTTGTTAATTAATGGGATTAAAATATTTGACAGACAAGAATTAAATAGTCTTTATCAAGACTTGATCGAACAATTTGCCTCGGGGATTGCCGGTAACAAAAATGCCTACGATACAGGTATGGATAACCTTTGTTTACCCCTCTCAGAAGAGATTTTAAAGCAATCTAGCCCCCTCTGGAAAGAAACGCGCCGCGCTGATGAAAATATGCGTTTATTTGACATCACCGAGATTGCCGATATTCGTCAAGGAGATTTTCAACAAGTTATCATAAACCAAGCTAATCAATTACTACAAAATGCCCCCGTTAGTAGTCGAATTCAGCAGGAATTAGCCGCTTGTGATCGCTTGTTAAAAATTTATAACAACGATGCCGATATTATCAATAATCTTCGCATTGCCTACCAAAAATCGCGACCCCTAATTATGCTCAATCCTGCGGTTTTGCGGGGAAAAGATGCGGGTTTTACGCCCCAATTAAATCAAAATGTTGCCCTGATTGGGGGAAGAAATACCAATAACCCTGCAGCCCAAAAAATTATTCCGAAACTGCGGGAATTTATCCCCAACGAAGACGACATTAAACCCTTGGCAGAAGTGGAAAAACATCGTCTTGTCTTCGTGCAGGAAATTGGCGGTTTTTCCCTACGCTGTCTCGAGGGAATGCGAGAACTGCGGCAATCCTATCAGGACTGGAAAGGAGAATTTATTCTCGCTAAACGCGCCCAACAAATGGGAGAAAATCGCGATTTACCCATCCCCGTGCATATCCAAAAGGAACCTCCTTTCTGGGATGTTTTTCCCGAAGATCCGAGTATTTATCAATTGGTGGTGACAGCCCGGGCTTTAAAAGTGCTTTTTCCAGAAGTCAATCGAGTCACTAATGAGAAAACAATTCGCTATGAAATTAAAACCGCAACGGGATTAAAAAAAGTCGATATCGCTACCAGTTGGGAAGATGCGGTACAGGTGTTAGAAGTAAAAGCTTGTCGCGAAGATAAGGAAAAAATTCAAAGTCAGGTGACAGCTAAGTTACAGGCTGCAGCCACTCCCGAGAAAAAACAAGCTTTGTATCGGACTTTCATTGAATATTTACAACAACGTTCCGAGGAATTAACAGGAGGAAAAGATAATACAGAATATAAACGGGAAGATGCAATTATTTTGCAGTTAATCCATAACTATAAGTTGGATAGCGGTGGAGAAATTCCTCTTTCTCCGGTGACGGAAGTGGCTAACCCAGCTTTAATTATCTGCGGTAATTGTGGACACAAAAATCCGCCCTCGTCTAATTTTTGTTCTAAGTGTGGGGCAAAATTAGTTAAGTAGAAATTAGATTTTGGGTTTGATCCCCCCTGCCCCCCTTGATAAGGGGGGTGCCGATAGGCGGGGGGATCTACCTTGATAAGGGGGGTGCCGATAGGCGGGGGGATCTACCTTGATAAGGGGTGAATCTGACAATGTTTAACACCTACCTAATTTAACAGAAAAAGTGAGGATGTTAGTCCAGCTAACACCCCCAAAATGAAAATTTTCGGGAAAAATTGCCTAATAGCGAAAAAACTGGATTATAATAGGGTCTTTACTCAAGATTTTTGCTAACCGCTAACTGCCATAAAACCCAATCAAGACCCCTGTTTATCGAGAGAAAAACCAATGGTAGCCACTTTAAAAGGACGAGATGTTTTAAGAATAACCGACATGAGTAGCGAAGAAATCAGCGCCCTACTCAATCTATCGGCACAGCTTAAAGCTGGTAATCTTAACCCTAGCTGCAAAAAAGTCTTGGGATTGCTATTTTATAAAGCTTCCACCAGGACGCGGGTTTCCTTTACCGTCGCCATGTACCAGTTAGGGGGACAGGTGATCGATCTTAACCCCAGTGTAACCCAAGTGGGGCGAGGGGAACCCTTAGCCGATACAGCCCGGGTACTCGATCGCTATCTCGATATTCTCGCGGTTCGCACCTTTAAACAAGAGGATTTAGAAGCTTTTGCCAATTACTCGCGCATCCCGATTATCAACGCTTTAACGGATTTAGAACATCCCTGCCAGATATTAGCCGATTTACAGACTATCCAAGAGACTTTTCAGACTTTAAGGGGAATTAACCTCACCTATGTGGGGGATGGTAATAATGTCGCTAATTCTCTCCTCTTGGGTGGTGCTTTGATGGGGTTAAATGTGCGGGTTGCCTCCCCCGCAAACTATCAACCGGATGGGGAAATTGTCGCCAGCGCCCAGGCTATTGGCGAGAAAACCGGTAGTAAAATCTTAATTACCGACGATCCCGTTACTGCTGTAAAAGACTCTCAGGTGGTTTATACTGATGTCTGGGCGAGTATGGGACAGGAAAGCCTCGCTGATGCCCGAATTCCCGTTTTTCAGCCCTACCAAGTCAATGAACAGCTAATGAGTCACGCTGACAAAGACGCGATTATTCTCCATTGTTTACCTGCTCACCGGGGCGAAGAAATTACCGACGGGGCGATCGAGGGTGTACAATCAAAAGTCTGGGAACAAGCGGAAAATCGGATGCACGCCCAAAAAGCTTTAATGGTGAGTTTATTGGGATTAATCTAGCTCCCGATGCTCAGTTACTAAAATAATTATTAAACTCGATCATCAATCATCCTAAGACCTGTCCGACACCAGAAGTTAACGCTAGGATTGATGGTAAGAGCAATAATCAGGGCAGCCTCCACACCTAACTATATGTCAGACACCTCCGCCGTTAAAAAATATCTCGCCCATTGGTTTCAATTGGGAAAAAAAGTTATTTGTCCCAAAAACCAAGCTATGCTATTTCCGCTGCCAATTTTCAATGCTGATCGCTATTCGTCGGAGTTTGAGGATTGTTGGCAAAAAATGCTTGATCCTCAAAGTGGCGATTGTTACCTAGAAGGTACTCAACAAACTATCCAAGACTTACTTTCCCCTCAATGGGAATTTCATCCCTGCGCTCGTTGTACTATACCTGTACCAATTGAAGTGATGGGACAATCGGGTTTATCCTGTCCTTGCCATGATTTGAGTAATTGGCCCAATTTAGAATTACCCCTACCCCATTTACCCGTCAATAGTCAAGAAAATCTCGATCGCATCCGGCAAAGATTGCTAAAAAATTCTCCCTCACATTAACCGGACAAAAAGAGACGTTAGGGGTAACGTCTCGACAAAAGGGTTGAGATTTAACGATTTCTGCCAAAAAGATTGACTAAATCCCGCAATCTCTCGCTATATTCTCCGGTTAAAGCTTCCTGACGATAGCGCCATGACCAATTCCCTTCTGCGACACTGGGGGTATTCATACGCGCATCGGATCCTAAACTTAACACATCCTGTAACGGTACGATCGCCTGATTAGCCACGGAACTATAGGCCAGTCGAATCAGATCCCAAGCCACTCCCTGACCACTGGGAGCGCCAAGATATTGATAAAGTCGCGCTTTTTCGTAGTCGTTGGCGTTATCCTGAAACCAGCCCACAGTAGTATTATTATCGTGAGTGCCGGTATAAATCACACAGTTGCGTTCGACGTTGAAAGGAAGATAGGGATTACCCGCATCACCCCCAAAAGCGAAGTGGAGAATCTTCATCCCAGGGAAGGCAAAGTGATCGCGAAAATCTAAGACTGCTTGGTCAATATCGCCCAAATCTTCGGCAATAATCGGCAATTTACCTAAACGAGCGCCAATAGTATTAAAGAGATCATAACCCGGGGCCTTGAGCCAATGACCATTAATAGCATTTTCCTGGCCAAAAGCCACCGCCCAATAGGCCTCTAATCCGCGAAAATGATCGATACGGATGATATCGACTAGGGAAAGAACCGCTTTTAAACGGCGTACCCACCAGTCAAAGCCCGTATTTTTGAGATAATCCCAGTTATAAAGAGGATTTCCCCATAATTGCCCCGTTTCTGAGAAATAATCTGGGGGAACCCCGGCCACTTCCAAGGGATTACCGGTTTGCGGATCTAGTCGGAAAACCTGCGGATTTGCCCAAACATCGGCACTATTATGGGAGACATAAATGGGGATATCACCGATAATCTCGATACCGAGGGAGTTAGCATAGCGTTTTAGGGCTAACCACTGCTCAAAAAACTCAAATTGCAGGAATTTGTGCAGAAAAATCTCCTCTTGTAACTCCTGTTTCGGTGTTTCCAACGCACCCCAATGACGTTCGCGAATTTCTGTCGGCCATTCCATCCATGCTTTACCCTGGTAAGCGTGGGATAAAGCCATAAATAGGGCGTAATCCTCTAACCAATCGGCATTGCCAGCACAAAAGCCGGCAAACTGTTTGTAAAGAATTGTGTCAGAACCCTTGACAAAATTGCTCGCCGCCTTTCTAAGTAGGGGAATTTTCCAAGCGATCAATTTATCAAAATCCACTTGATCGAGGGGAAAATCGGGAATATCCTCGAAATCTGCGTCACTAAGCAGGTTTTTCTCCCGAAGAATGTCGAGACTAATCAGGAGATGATTGCCGGCAATGGCACTAAAACTCATGTAGGGAGAGTTACCGTACCCTGTGGGGCCTAAAGGGAGAATTTGCCAGAGTTTTTGACCACTTTGAGCCAAAAAATCGATAAATTGATAGGCTTCCCTACCTAGTTCTCCAATCCCGTAACGACCGGGGTGACTGGTGGGATGAAGCAAAATACCGCTAGAACGGCTAAAAGCCATGAAAAAACCCCCTTATCAATGATTCGGTTAGCAGTTATTAAGTAGGTGGGTGGAATTAAATATAAAATGAACGTAGGTTGGGTTGAAGCATGAAACCCAACGCCCGCATGGGTTACGCTACCGCTAACCCATCCTACAAATAATTGTGCCGATCTCGATCGATAACGGCAATACTTAACAACTTTATTAGACCTATAGTAGGTAGGCGCAATTAAAGTTATGGAATCCTCTTCGGGTTTCGGCTTCGGCACGAGGGACGATCTGCCGTCCGCTCTCTCCCGCGTAGGTTAGGATACGACTTTGAACCCTTCTGCTCTCTGTTGGTTTAGGCATGAGATAAATACGCTCTACTTAGATTTTTTTGTATTGGCGAGTGGTTCGGTAAGTCTGATGAGGATCGTTCAATTTTTCTGGGTTTGTATATTCAAGCTCTCCCTCCTGGATCAAAGGTTTAATATGCTCGCATATAGCGTTTTCAAATAAGACATGAAAAAGCATCGTAATTGTGGAGATTAGGAAAAGTAAATAGTTTAAGGTTGATTAAAAGATTAAATATCTTCTTCATAATCCCAAAATT